>JANPKV010000060.1:0-2739 GCA_031426185.1 Rhodobacterales bacterium
ACGATGTAGTTCTGGTCCTTGTGATACAACTTGTGGGCGCGCAGCGCCTGGGTCGCATGATGGACGATGGTGGTCGATTCCGGGTCGTACAGGCTTTGATCCGCCGGCAGGATGGCTGCATCGACCAGCATCTTCTCGACCGCCTCGTTGCCTTCGTCGGTAAAGGTCACATTGCGGGTCTTTTCGTCCAGCTTGTAGTCTTCGGGGGTCAGGTTCGGGATCAGCGCATCGACCTTCAGGTACAGGTCGCTCCGGTCCTGGCTGGGTCCGGAGATGATCAGCGGGGTCCGCGCTTCGTCGATCAGGATGCTGTCGACCTCGTCCACGATGGCATAGGTATGCCCGCGCTGCGCCATGTCGCTGATCGCGTTTTTCATGTTGTCGCGCAGATAGTCAAAGCCAAGCTCGTTATTGGTCGCATAGGTGATGTCGGCGGCGTAGGCGGCCTTTTTCTCAGCCTCGGGCTGGTAAGGGACGACGACGCCCGTCGTCATTCCAAGCGCGGCAAAGACCTTGCCCATCCATTCGGAGTCACGCTTGGCCAGATAATCGTTGACCGTGACGATATGGACGCCCTTGCCCGACAGGGCGTTCAGATAGGCCGGAAAGGTCGCGACAAGGGTCTTGCCCTCGCCCGTCTTCATCTCGGCGATATTGCCCTGGTGCAGGAAGATCCCGCCCTTCAGCTGGACGTCAAAGGCGCGCAAACCAAGGGCCCGGCGCGCCCCTTCGCGGCAGTTGGCAAAGGCCTCGGGCAGGATGTCGTCAAGGTCCTCGCCGTTTTCCTGGACACGGCGTTTGAATTCGGCGGTCTTCTCGATCAGCCCTGCATCGCTGAGCGCCGCGAATTCCGGCTCCAGCGCGTTGATCCTGGCGACCAGAGGGCGAACCGCCTTGACCTTGCGGTCATTGGCAGAGCCGAACACTTTACGGGCCAAGGCCCCAAAACCCAACATGCTATCCCCGCATGGTCGTTGCTGAACGGATCGTGTGGCCCTTGGACTTGCCCGGCCCCGCCGCCTTCCCTAGAAGAGCAGTGAAGGCCCCGTCATGCCCCGGCTCACGCGACTGTCGCGATTTAGGGGTTAGGGCGGGCTTAGTCAACGCCGCGCGGGCGCGGAGCGATCAGGAGCGTGTGAGAATGAAGATAAGCAACGGCTTTTTGGCGGCTTGCGCGCTATTGCTGTGCCTTGAGGGGCCGGCCCGGGCGCAGGACGCGACAGCCGATACCGTGATCGCGACGGTCAACGGCGTGAACATCACGCTCGGCCACGTGATCGTGCTGCGCGAAAGCCTGCCGGACCAGTACCAGTCGCTGCCAGATGATGTGCTTTACAATGGTCTGGTCGAACAACTGATCCAGCAGGTCGTGCTGGAACAGACGATCGGCGACGCCGTCAGCAAGCACGATCAGCTTCGGCTGGAGAATGACCGGCGCAACTATCTTTCGGGTACCGTCCTGCAGAAGGTGGTGACCGAGGCCGTGACGGATGAGGCAGTGAAAGCCGCCTATGACGCGCGGGTCAAGAACGCGACGCCGCTGACGGAATACAATGCGGCCCATATTCTGGTCGCAACGGAAGACGAGGCAAAGTCGCTCAAGGGCGAACTGGACGGCGGTGCTGATTTTGCGATCCTGGCCGGGGCGCATTCGACGGATACCGGGTCGGCCGTCAATGGCGGTGATCTGGCTTGGTTCGGGCTGGGCATGATGGTCAAGCCTTTCGAGGACGCCGTTATCACGATGAAGGCAGGCGATGTTGCAGGCCCGATCCAGACGGAATTCGGCTGGCACCTGATCAAGCTGAAGGAAACCCGCGTGGCCGCCCAACCGACCCTGGAAGAAATGCGCGACGAACTGGCGGGCGAGGTGGAGCAAAAGGCGATTGCCGACTACCTCAAGACCTTGACCGACGCGGCCAAGATCGAAAAGCCGGCGACAGCCATCGATCCTGCGCTGATGCGCAAGGATGACCTCGTCGCAAAGTAGAAAAGGGGGTTTCCCATGGCCAAAACTGCCAAACCCGTGTCGCCGCTTGCCCCGAAGGACGGCTTTCCGGTCTTGCCGATCATCAAGGGCGCATCGTTTGCGTCGGTCGAGGCCGGGGTTAGGTATGCCAACCGGCGCGATGTGATGCTGGTCAGACTGGCACCAGGGACGACCGTGGCGGGTGCCTTCACGCGGTCCACGACCCGGGCGGGCTGCATCCGCGACTGCCAGGCCAAGCTGTCTCTGCCGGTGCCAAAGGGTGTGGGTGCCGCGATCGTGGTGAACTCGGGCAATTCGAATGCCTTTACGGGCAAGGTCGGGGACAAGGCCGTGGCTGCGGTCACGGCCTCGGTGGCCAAGGCGCTGGGTCTGCCTGCAGGCCGTGTGTTTTCCTCCTCGACCGGCGTGATCGGCGAGCCTTTGCCGCATGAACGGATCACCAGCAAGGTGCCCGACCTTGTCGCCGCATTGGCCGAGGAAGGCATCGCCTGGGCGGCCGAGGCGATCATGACGACCGACACGTTTCCCAAAGGTGCGTCCGCCACCGTGCAGGGCGACGGCGGCGTGATCCAGATTGCCGGGATCGCCAAGGGATCGGGGATGATCGCGCCCGATATGGCGACGATGCTTGTCTATATCTTCACCGATGCCAAGATTTCGGCGACCGGGCTGCAGAACATGCTCGACCGCAATGTGGGCGACACCTTCAACGCGATCACGGTCGACAGCGACACATCCACCTCGGATGC
>JANPKV010000061.1:0-3963 GCA_031426185.1 Rhodobacterales bacterium
AAGGTCGTCGAAACCCTCGAAGGCACGGGCATGTTCCAGCAGGTCAAGCCGCTCCGCTTCGAGGTGGCCTGACGCGACCCTTGCCCTTTCAGCACTGTACAAATATCCCACGGGGGTCCGGGGGTGTGAAACCCCCGGCGCTTTTGCGAAATGGACCAGATTACCATGCCCCTCTACGCCATCGGCGACATCCACGGCCATCTTGACCAGTTGCGCGGCCTGCACGGGCTGATCGCCGAGGATGCCGCACGACAGGGCAGTCCGGCGCAGATCGTCCATGTGGGCGACCTTGTCGACCGTGGGCCCAACTCTGCCGGCGTCATCGACTACCTGATGACCGGCATTGCGGCAGGCCAGCCCTGGGTCGTGCTCAAGGGCAACCACGACCGGATGCTGTCCTTGTTCCTGGACGACCCCAAGGCGGTGGATCCAGGGTTAAGATCGGACCTCGGCTATCTGCATTTCAAGATCGGCGGCGGCGCGACGCTGGCATCCTATGGCGTGCGCAATGCGGCCGACCGGCCGCTGGCACCGGTGCATGCCGAGGCGGTCGCGAACGTACCCGCCAGCCACCGCGCCTTTCTCAAGGGCCTGCCCACGCTTTGCCATGAGGACGAGGCGCTCTTTGTGCATGCCGGCATCCGGCCCGGCATCGCGCTGGATGTGCAGGACGAAACCGACCTCGTCTGGATCAGGCGCGAATTCCTGGATGACCCGCGCGACCATGGCCCGCTGGTCATCCATGGCCACACCGCCATCGAAAGTCCGACCCACTACGGCAACCGCGTCAATATCGACAGTGGTGCGGCCTATGGTGGCCCCTTGTCCGCCATCGTCATCGAAGGGCGCGACATCTTTCAGCTGACGCTGGATGGCCGCCTCCCGCTTTTGCCGCAGACTGTCCGAGACTGACGTCAGGCGGGATACCGGATCACAGGCCTGCCTTGCGCATCGCGATCAGCCGCCGCACCGACAGGACCAGCGTGCCGCCAAAGAACACGCCTGCAAGTCCCACCACTTCGACCAGCGCCGGGCCCTCGGGGATCCCGCGAACCCAGATCGCCGCACCCATGAAGCCCAGGCCAAGGATCGACACCACGATCCGAAGCGTCAGCTCACCCCGCGTGGGACCGTATTTGTTCATTGTCGGCGCTCCGTTTGCGATCACCAAGATAACCTGATGCCAGCTTGCGACAACTGCCTGCGCAGCGCCGATCCCCCGGTAAAAGCGCTGGACGCGGCAGGACACCCATGATTCCACTGCGTCATGACCAAACGCCTGCCCTATCTTGTCTGTGCGCTGATGATCGTCCTCGTCGGCGCGTATCTTCTGTGGATCGGTCGCGAACCGATCTGCAAATGCGGATACATCAAGTTTTGGCATGGTGAGGTCGTCAGCGCCGAGAATTCGCAGCATATTTCGGACTGGTACACGCCCAGTCACCTGATCCACGGCTTTGTCTTTTTCGGCCTGCTCTGGCTGGTGGCTCGGCGGCTCAGCCTTGGCTGGCGGCTGGCGATTGCAACGCTGATCGAGTCCGCCTGGGAGATTGTCGAGAACTCCGACGCCGTGATCGAGCGCTACCGCACCGTCACTATCTCGCTCGACTATTACGGCGATTCCGTTCTGAACGCGGTCGCGGATATTCTAGCGATGGTGATCGGCTTCTTTCTGGCCAGCCGCCTGCCGGTCTGGGTGACCGTAGCCCTGATCATCGTCTTTGAGGCCGTGACGATAACGCTGATCCGCGACGGCCTGGCGCTGAACGTGCTGATGCTGCTCTATCCGCTGGACAGCGTCGCAGCGTGGCAGTCCGGGCGCTAGAACGGGTCGTCGGAGGCATTTGACGATGCGGCAGTGGCCGAATTCTTCCTGCGGCGCGGCGTAACGCTTCATCAATGTCCCGGTGGTTATCTTGTGCCACCTGACACGAATGACAAAGGCGATGCGCTATGATCTCATTCTGGACACCGTGGCCGCGCCATAGGCTTGCCAAGGTAGCGGCGAACCTTCACCGCGACACGGTCGTGGAACGTCAGACGGTCCTGGTGTGGCGTCGAGCCCGCACGACGCGACCGGCCGCCCTGTTTCTCAGCGGCGCATCCGGCGCGCGACGCTCGCCGCCAACAGCGCCGTCGCCAGCATAAGACCGGCAGCTAGCCAGAAAAATCCGCGCGCGCCCAGCGGATCCATCAAGGGTGCGATGACCAGGGGCGAAAAGATCCCCCCGACCAGCCCCGCCGCGATGATGGTCGGCGGCACGCGCAGGTCGGTGCCCATCCGCTCCGTGGCCGATACGTAAAAGGCGGGAAAGAAAAGACCGGCCGGCGCGCCCATTGCCACGAAGAACAGTCCAGGCGGGCCGATCGCAGCACCCAGGGCACAGATGCCCGCCACCGCCAGCGACCCGCCCAGCAGCAGGAAAGGCGGGATCAGGTGGGCTGCAAAGATCAAGGCGACCCGCGACAGCAAGAACACCACGAAAAACGCCGACAGCAAGGTCGCCGCCCGTTCTTCGCCCAGTCCCGCCGCGATCAGGGCCGTCGGGCCCAGGCCGATCAGCGAGGCCTCGCAGCCGACCGACACCGCCCCAAAAGCCAGAATGCCCAGTTGCGGCCGATAGGGCTGCGTCGCCTTGCCTGCCGAGACCGGCACCGCCCCTGCCGCGCCGGAAATGACCCAGATTGCCGCGCACAGGACCGCAGTCAGACCGAAAGCCCAACGTGGGTCGCTGCTCAGTGCGACAAAGACCAGCGGCGCCGCGATTGCTCCCAGGCCAAACGTCGCGTTCAGAAGGCTCAGCATCGACGGCCCGCGCGCCCCGAACGCGACCAGCACACGCGGATTGAATACCGCCGTTGCCATGCCGTACCCGATGCCGAAAAGGACGGCGGCGACCAGGGTTGCGGGCCAGCTGACCATCGCCGCCAGTCCTGCACTTCCCAGCGCCATCATGACCAGCGCATGACGCGGCGTAACGCTTGCGCCGCGAAAGAACATGTAGCCGACGCCGACAAAGCATCCGACCCAATGGGCCGAAACCAGCATGCCTGCCGCCGCCGTCGAAATGCCGAATGCCCGCGAATAGACCGGCAGGGCAGGTCCATAAAGCGATTGTCCCGCACCCATCACGATGAACGTGGCCACGCCCGCAACAAGAAGGCCGGCATTGGCCCGGATCAGTTCGCGCAATCCCGTTCTCCTGCTGGGGCCCTTGGTGTCTCCATTGCCCCGCGCGAACTGTCAACGCCGGGCGAGGAAATTCAGGCCCGGGCTTCGGAACTGATCACTTCTTGGCGCTCCAGCTTCGGAACCAGGCACCGATCCGGCTGAAGAAGCCGCGCGCCTCGGCCCGCGCCGCATCGGCCCTTGCATCGACCGAGTCCCACGTATCGCCGACCTCGGACAGGGCGGGATCAATCGTGCGCTCGCGGAACTGGAGCCACATGCGCCGGATCATGAAGATCACGAAGACAAGGAATGTCAGCAGCACGATGTTCACCCAAGGGATCAGCGTCACCTCCGGCCCCTCGACCGGCTTGATCGACACCGCGTTGGGGAAGGCCGACAGCAGCGGGATGCGCCAGCCGTAATGCGTGACCGCCACCCAGCGCGGCGCCTCGTTGGTGGATCGCAGGTTGGTCGCCTCGGCCTGAAGCGTGCTGCTGTCCCACTTGAAATACGGCGGCCAGAACCAGCCGGTATCCTCGTTGCGGTAGACCATCACGCTTGATCCGTCAGGATAGACCGCGTCGATGAAGCGGATGTCGCGGGTCGTGTTCGTTTCCGCCCCGGTGCCGGTGTCCTCGATCGAGTAGAAAATCCAGTTCGCCCCGATCTGCGTGATCCGGTTGCCGGTATCGACAATGCGCACGATATCGCGCTGCGGCAGGGTGTAGTGCAGAAACGCACCGATGATCAGAACGGCGAGGATCCGCAGTCCCCATTTGATCTTGGTCCAC
>JANPKV010000062.1:0-7306 GCA_031426185.1 Rhodobacterales bacterium
CTTGGTGATGCCCGCCATCGCGTCGTCGGTGGTGATGTCATGCACTTCTTGCGGAAACGGGACATGCCAGACATCCGGCATCATCGCGCCAAACCCCTTCTTGTAGGGCTCCACCTTGCCGGTCAGCGACATGCCCATGAAGGTTCTGCCGTGGAACGCCCCGCCAAAGGCGATCACGCCGTTGCGGCCCGTGGCGATGCGCGCGATCTTGACCGCGTTCTCGCAGGCCTCGGCACCGGTGGTGACAAAGATGGTCTTCTTGTCGAAATCGCCCGGGACCGCAGCGTTCAGGCGTTCGGCAAGACGGATATAGCTCTCATAGGGCAGCACCTGATGGCAGGTATGGGTGAACCGGCTCATCTGCTCGGTCACGGCTGCCATCACCTTGGGATGGCAATGCCCCGTATTGACCACGGCGATCCCGGCCGCAAAGTCGATATAGCGGTTGCCCTCGATGTCCCAGACCTCGGAATTCAGCGCGCGATCCGCATAGATCTGGGTCATCATGCCCACCCCGCGCGATATCGCGGTGTCTCGGCGTTTGGCAACTTCGGCGTTCAGCATCGGACGATTCCTCGGACAGCGTTCAGAGCGCTTTTCATCCCTCCATTTGATCAAATTTCGCAAGCAGGATCAATCCGCGATCTTTGCCGGCATGGCGCATAAATTCACCATTCGTTAACCATCGACGGGCCATTTTGGTGGTCAGGGTTTCAGGGGCGGCGCAAACGGCATGACACAGCTGACGGCAATTCTGGTGCCTTCCGATGATGACCTTGTGGCGCGCCTTCGGCTGATCCGGTCGCGGCGGGTGGGGGCTGTGACATATCACCGCCTGATCGCGGAACACGGGTCCGCCGAGGCGGCGCTTGACGCGTTGCCGGGGATTGCCAGTGCCGCCGGAATTGACCGCTACGAGATCTGTCCCATCGGCGTCGTGATGGCGGAACTTGCCAAGGGCCGGGCCGCCAGGGCCACGCTGATCGCGCATGGCGATCCGCGCTATCCGACTTTGCTGGCGCATCTGCCCGATGCGCCGCCGATCCTGTGGGTGCAGGGGGATGTCAGCTTGCTGGCGCGCCCGATGGTGGCGGTGGTCGGCTCGCGCAACGCCTCGTCCCTTGGTCTGCGGATGGCCAAGCGTCTGGCCGAGGGGCTGGGCATGGCCGGGCAGGTCGTCGCATCGGGTCTTGCCCGCGGCATCGATGCCGAGGCGCACCGTGCCGCCATCGCCACGGGCACCGTCGCCGTGCAGGCGGGCGGCGTCGATGTCATCTACCCGCCCGAAAACGCCGCGCTCGCCGCCGAGATCGTCGCGAAAGGCTGCCGGATTTCCGAACAGCCCATGGGGGCCGAACCACAGGCGCGCCATTTCCCGCTGCGCAACAACATCATCGCCGGACTGTCGCGCGCCGTCGTCGTGGTCGAGGCCGCCGCCCGCTCGGGCAGCCTGCTGACCGCGCGCGCAGCCCTTGATTTGGGACGAGAGGTTCTGGCCGTGCCGGGGCACCCGTTCGATGCCCGCGCGGCCGGCAGCAACATGCTGATCCGCGACGGCGCCACCCTTGTCCGCGGCACCAGCGATGTGCTCGAAGCGATCGGGGCCACGCTTGAGGGTGCGCCCCATCCCGCGTCACCGGAACCCGCTTCATATGCCGACAAGGCAGCGCCACATGCGCCCTTGCCGGGACCGGTCCCCGCAGCCATGCCCCTTGCGACCGCCAGCGCCCTGCATGCCCAGATTCTTGCCCGCCTTGGCCCCAGTCCGCTGGCCGAGGATCAGCTGATCCGCGACCTCGCGATGCCCCCCGGCCACATCACGCCCGCACTTCTGACACTGGAGCTGGAGGGGCGGATCGAACGCCAGCATGGCGGCCTTTTGTCTCGGGTCAGCTGATCCGCCACCCCGCCCACGGCACGGCGATTGACAATCCAATCCCGCTCACCACATGGTGCCGCGCCATTCCGCACCTGCCATTCGCCGGGGAACCCATGCCAGTCGTTGTCGTCGAATCGCCCGCCAAGGCCAAGACAATCAACAAATATCTCGGGCCGGGCTTTACCGTTCTGGCATCCTACGGCCATGTCCGCGACCTGCCTGCCAAGGATGGTTCGGTCGACCCCGAACATGGATTCGGCATGCTGTGGGAGGTCGCCCCCGAAAGCCGCAAGCACATCAAGGCGATCACCGAAGCGCTGAAAACCGATGACGAACTGATCCTTGCAACCGACCCCGACCGCGAGGGCGAGGCGATCAGCTGGCACCTGCAGGAGGCCCTGGCGAGCGTCCTCAAAAAGGGCAAGAAGGTCAGCCGCGTCACCTTCAACGCGATCACCAAGGATGCCGTGACCGAGGCGATGAAAAAGCCGCGCCAGGTCGATCAGCCGCTGGTGGAGGCCTACCTTGCCCGCCGCGCACTGGATTATCTGGTGGGCTTCACCCTGTCGCCGGTCCTGTGGCGCAAGCTGCCCGGTGCCAAGTCCGCCGGTCGCGTGCAGTCCGTCGTCCTGCGGCTGGTGGTTGAGCGCGAGATGGAGATCGAGGCCTTCAACGCCCGCGAATTCTGGACCGTCAAGGCGGTGCTTGTCACGCCTCGCGGTCAGGAATTCGAGGCGCGTCTGACGGTCCTTGGCGGCAAGAAACTGGACAAATTCGACATTGCCACGGCGGCGGCTGCCGAAATCGCGGCGCAGGCTGTCACATCGCGAACCTTGACCGTGTCGGCGGTGGAATCCAAGCCCGCCAGCCGCAACCCCTATCCGCCCTTCATGACCTCCACCCTGCAGCAAGAGGCCAGCCGCAAGTTCGGGATCGGGGCGAAGGCCACCATGTCTGCCGCGCAGCGCCTGTATGAGGCCGGCTACATCACCTATATGCGCACCGACGGCATCGACATGGCGCCGGAGGCGGTGATGGCCGCGCGCGCCGAAATCAAGACCCGCTTTGGCGCAGCTTACGTCCCCGACAGCCCGCGCATGTACAAGAACAAGGCCAAGAACGCGCAAGAGGCGCATGAATGCATCCGCCCGACCGAGATGTCCGCCAGCCCCGACAAGCTGCGCCTGACCGAAACCGACCAGCGGCATGTCTATGACCTGATCTGGAAACGGACCCTTGCCAGCCAGATGGCGGCCGCCCGGATGGAACGCACGACCGTGGATGTGGGCAGCGCGGATGGTCAGGTCACCTTGCGGGCCACCGGGCAGGTCGTCATGTTCGACGGTTTCCTCAAGATCTACGACGAAGGCCGCGACGAAGAGGGCGAGGACGAAGGCCGCCTGCCGCAGATCATGCAAGGCGAACCTGCCGAGAAACGCAGCGTCCTGCCCGAACAGCATTTCACCCAAGCCCCGCCGCGCTATACCGAAGCCACGCTTATCAAGCGGATGGAAGAACTGGGGATCGGGCGCCCGTCGACCTACACCTCCATTGTGACCACGATCCAGGACCGCGAATACGTCCGCAAGGACAAGAACCGCCTGATCCCCGAAGACAAGGGGCGGCTGGTGACGGCGTTTCTGTCAAACTATTTCCATCGGTATGTCGAATACGATTTCACCGCCGATCTGGAAAACGAACTTGACGATGTGTCTGCCGGTGAGCGCGAATACCGCGATGTTCTGGCGCGGTTCTGGAAAGATTTTTCTGCCGCTGTCGCCGAAACCGCCGACCTTCGCATCGGCGAAGTGCTGACCAAGATCGACGAATTCCTGTCGCCACACCTTTACCCGGCACGCGCCGACGGGTCTGACCCGCGCATCTGCCAGACCTGTGGCACGGGGCGGCTGCACCTGAAGACGGCCCGCTCTGGCGGCGCGTTCATCGGGTGCGGCAACTATCCGGAATGCCGCTACACGCGGCCCCTCTCAGGCGTCGAAGACGGTGCGGGATCGGTCGACGGCTTGGTCCTGGGCGAAGATGAGACCGGTCAAAAGATCTCGATCCGTGCGGGTCGGTTCGGGCCTTATGTCCAGCGCGGCGAGGCAACCGAGGCGAACCCCAAACCCGACCGTGCCAGCCTGCCAAAGGGCTGGGCGCCGGAAAGCCTGACCCTGATCCGCGCGATGGATTTGCTGAACCTGCCGCGCCTTGTCGGCCCGCATCCTGACGATGGCCAGCCGATCGAGGCGGCGATCGGGCGATTCGGCCCCTACATCAAGCACGGCCCCGTCTACGCCAACATCGCCGATGTCGAAGAAGTGTTCACCATCGGCATGAACCGCGCGGTCGAGGTTCTGGCCCAAAAGGCCGCGCGTGGTCCGGGCGGGCGGGGCGCTGCGGCGGGACCGCTGCGCAGTCTGGGCGAACATCCCTCGGGCGGCGAAATTCAGGTCATGCCGGGCAAATACGGGCCTTACGTGAAATGGGCCAAGGTCAACGCAACGCTGCCCAAGGAGATGACCCCCGAAGGCGTGACGCTGGAAGAGGCGCTGGCTTTGATCGCCGAAAAGGCGGGCAAGGGGGGCAAGAAGGCCCCGGCCCGCAAGGCGGCAGCCAAGCCTGCAGCGGCCAAGACACCTGCCAAGACGTCGACTGCAAAGAAGCCCGCAGCCAAGAAGGCAGCCGCAAAGAAGCCAGCCGTGAAAAAGCCGGCTGCACCAAAGCTCGCCAAAGCCTGACGCGGCGTACTTTTGCCGACGGTTCTGTGAAGACCCCTTAGCTTCCGCGCGGGTTCAGCAGTTTCGCCATCAGCCCGGCGGTGCGGATCAGGCCCAGGTTCCGCCCGTTTTCCTGCACCACCATTTCGGTGATGCCGCCCGACATCATGGCCATCACATCCTTGACCGGCGTTTCGGCGTCGAGTTTGCGCGCCGTCAGACTGTCGCCCGGCTCCATCACGTCCCGCGCGGTCAGGACGGACAGGGGGTTCATGTGCGCCACGAAATCGGCGACGTAATCGCTGATCGGATTGGCGATGATCTCGCGCGCAGTGCCGCATTGGACGATGCGCCCGCCCTCCATCAGGGCGATCCGGTTGCCGATCTTGAACGCCTCGTCCAGATCGTGGCTGACGAAGATGATGGTGCGTTTCAGCTTTTTCTGCAGGTCCAGAAGTTCGTCCTGCAGCTTGGCGCGGATCAGCGGGTCCAGCGCCGAAAAGGGTTCGTCCATCAACAGGATCGGCGCGTCGGTGACAAACGCGCGCGCCAGCCCGACGCGCTGCTGCATGCCGCCCGAAAGGTCCCCCACCTTGCGCTCGGCCCATTGCGTCAGGTTCACCAGCGCAAGCTGCTCGTCAACTTTGGCTTTCCGCTGTTCCGGTGTCTGCCCGGCCAGTTCCAGTCCCAGGCCCACATTTTCGCGCACGGATCGCCAGGGCAGCAGGCCGAATTGCTGGAACACCATCGCGATACATTCGCGGCGGACGCGCAGAAGATCGGCGGTGGAACAGGTGGTGACATTTGATGTCCAGTCGCCATCGTGGATCGTGACCGACCCCCGGACGACCGGGTTCAACCCGTTCACGGCGCGCAGAAGCGTCGATTTGCCGGACCCCGACAGACCCATCAATACCAGAATCTCGCCCTTTGCCACGGTCAGCGAACAGTCATGCACGCCAAGGATCTGGCCGGTGGCGGCCTGGATGTCGCTGCGGCTTTGGCCCTGGTCCATCAAGGGCAGCGCGCGTTCCGGGTTCTCGCCGAACACGATGGAGACACGGTCGAATATGACGGCAGCGGTTTCGCTCATCGTGTCACCCTCAGCATCCGGTCAAGCAAGATCGCCACCACCACGATGATAAAACCGGACTCAAAGCCAAGCGCCGTGTTGACCGAGTTCAGCGCACGGACCACCGGCACACCCAGACCGTTGGCACCCACAAGGGCGGCGATCACCACCATCGACAGCGACAGCATGATGGTCTGGTTCAGGCCCGCCATGATCTGCGGAAAGGCGTAAGGCAGTTCCACCTTCCACAAGCGCTGCTTGGGTGTGGCGCCAAATGCGGTTGCCGCCTCCATCAGCGCTTGCGGGGTGGAAGACACGCCAAGATGCGTCAAGCGAATCGGTGCGGGCAGTACGAAGATCACCGTGGCGATCAGGCCCGGCACCATCCCGAGGCCAAAGAACACGATGGCCGGGATCAGGTAGACAAAGGTCGGCAGCGTCTGCATCAGGTCAAGCACCGGCACCATGGCCCGATACAGCTTGGGCCGATGGGCGGCCGCGATCCCGATGGGCACGCCCAGACCCATGCAGACGACACAGGCCGACAGGATCAGCGTCAGGCTTTCGGTGGTTTCCTCCCAGTACCCCTGGTTGAGGATGAACAGGAAACCGAGGATGACACCAAGGCAGACCTTCCAGTTCTTTTGCAAAAACCAGGTGAGGGCAACGAAAAGCGCGATGATGACAAAGGGGTGCGGTGTCTGCAAAAGCCACAGGATGCCGTCGATCATCGCCTCAAGGCCGGCCGAGATGGCGTCGAACATGCCGCCAAGGTTGTCGTTCATCCAGTCGAAGATGGCTTTAGCGCCCTTGCCGACGGGAATCTTGTAGTCGGTCAGCCATTCCATTCAGCCGCTCCGCGCTGGGAAAAGGTCGCCCCGGCCTGATGCCGGAGCGACCGGATTTTGTCAGAGCGCCGCGGCCACTGCGGCCTTGGCATCGCCACCATCCTTGGTGGCGACACCCTCAAGCCACGGCTCCCACGCTTCGGGATGCGCCGCCAGCCAGGCCTTGGCGGCGTCGGCCGGATCTTCGCCCTCGTTCAGGATTGCGCCCATGATCTCGTTTTCCATCGGAAGCGAAAAGCTGAGGTTGGACAACAGCTTGCCCGTGTTCGGGCATTCCGCGATATAGCCCGCGCGGGTATTGGTGGCGACTGTGGCGCCCCCGAAATTCGGGCCAAAGTAGTCATCGCCCCCCGTCAGATAGGTCATCTTGAAGTTGGCATTCATCGGGTGGGGTTCCCAGCCGAGAAAGACGATCGGCTTGCCGTCCTCGGTGGCTTTCGCAACTTCGGCCAGCATGCCCTGTTCGGAGGATTCCACCACTTCGAACTCCTCGAGACCGAACGGCCCCGAGGCGACCATGTCGAGGATAAGGCGGTTGCCGTCATTGCCGGGCTCGATGCCATAGAT
Source organism: Rhodobacterales bacterium (assembly GCA_031426185.1). Classification (GTDB taxonomy): domain Bacteria; phylum Pseudomonadota; class Alphaproteobacteria; order Rhodobacterales; family Rhodobacteraceae; genus JAJNPS01. The sequence goes on from JANPKV010000062.1 coordinate 7,087, forward strand.
CTGGCTTTCAAGGGCATCCTTGTGGGTGGCAATGTCCTTGAAATCCTTGATGCCAAGGGCGGCCCCGGCCTCGTTCGTGGCCAGGGTGTATTTGGCGCCTTCGAGGTTGGTTCGGACGGTATCTACGGTGCCCGCCTCGCGGTAGGGCGCGATGTCGGCCTCCATCGTGGGCATCCAGTTGCCGAGGAATACGTCGATGTCGCCCTCGGCAAGGCCGGTA
>JANPKV010000063.1:0-10691 GCA_031426185.1 Rhodobacterales bacterium
GTTCGTTGAACAAATTCGCGGCAAGAAGATCGGCGTCGGCACCCGCGGCGGCACCGGCTACTCGATCATGCTGTACCTTTTGGAAAATGCCGGCATGGACCCGCGGTCTGACGTGACGCTGGTTGAAATCGCAAACGAGGCTGGCCAGCTTGCTGCCATGCAGGCAGGCGCCGTCGACATGGCGATGGTCACCGAACCCATGATCACCAAGGGCGTCCAGGAAGGGATCTGGCTGCCGCCCTTTGCCTCGATGCCGAAAGAACTTGGGCTGTTTGCCTGGACGACGCTCAACGTCCCGCAAACCCTGATCGACTCGGATCCCGACCTCGTGCAGGCCATGGTGAATGCGACCCTTAAGGGACTGGCCTATGTGACCGCCGACCCCGAAGGCGCGCGGACAATCGCGCGTGCGGAATTCCCCACGCTTCCTCCGGCTGACCTGGAGGCAATGCTTGTGAACACCATGGACAATGACATGTGGCAGTCTGATGGCGCGATCCCGCCAGAGGCTTGGGACAAGACGAAGTCTATCGTGACCATCGCAGGCCTTCTCAGCGAAGATGTCCCGTACGAAAGCGTCTTTGACCCGCAATTCATGACAGCGGCCGGCTAAGTCCGTCCCAGCCACGTGGCCGATCCGGTCGTTCCGGGTCGGCTTTTCGCAAAGGTGCAAAATGACGTCGGTGAAAAAGCTTTATATCCTGCTCTGCGGCTATGAAATCATCCGCAAGTCGGCCTGCCTGCGGGGCGCGTCTCGCGCGCAGATTCTGGCGGTGCCAATCTGTGCATACCTGCTCGAGACGGATCGCGGTTTTGTCATCTTCGATACCGGGCTGAACGCAGCCTCGCTTGCAGATCCCGCTGCCGCGCAAAAGACGTTTGTGAACGACGCCTTCCCCAGCCCGCCGATCGTGCTGCCCGAGCATACCTTGGCGGCCCAACTTGCGGCAATCGGCGTCCCCCATGAGGCCATCTGCGACGTCATCCTCAGTCATGTTCATTCTGATCATACGGGCGGAATCAAGCTTTTCCCGAATGCCCGTGTCTGGATTCAGCGTCTGGAACATGAGTCCGCCTTTTCAGAAACAGGGCGCAACGCCTCCAGCTTTTCCGATATCGACGGGCCGATCAACTGGCAGATAAAGGACGGCGACTGGGACCTTATGCCAGGCATTGAGGTTCTCTTCACGCCCGGCCACCGTCCCGGCCACCAGTCCGCCTGCGTGACGCTTCCCTCGGGCGCGCGCAAGATTCTCGTCGGTGACGTCGTCGATCTTCTGGAGAATTTCGAGCGTGAGGTTCTTGGTTCAAGCATCGACGACATCGCATCACTTCGAAGTCTGAAGCGCCTCAAGCAGTTGGCAGCCGAGCCTGGCGCAGAACTGATCCCGCTTCATGATCCGAACTATGTTCAAACAGCGCGCCTTGCGCCCGAATATCATGACTGACCGTCCCCCGATGACCGGCTACGGCGACCAGAGCCTGGCAGCACCCGACCTGGCCCGCTATACCGAACTGGCGCAGCGGCCATCCTCGCCGCCCGTTCTGGACGTCTATGTTCCGCCTGAAACCGGATATGCCTGCAAGGTCGCCAAGGGCCAAATTCTGCGGATCGTCTGCATTGACGGGCCACAGGTCTGTGACTTCAACGCCTTTGCAGCTGACGATCCATCCGAGCATTTCTGGTCAGGCCGCACTCGGACCTTGCAAGGCGCACATCTTTCCGTAGGCGACCGGCTTTGGAGCACGGAGCCAAGAATGCGGCCCATGTTCACCATCATTGCCGATACCGTGCCGCACCCGGACCTCCCGCACAACGCAGGCTCGCATGACCTGATCTATGCCCGCTGTTCAGCAAGTGCCTGGGCCTTGAGAACCGGCAAAACGGGCGAGGCAAACTGCAATGACAATTTGATCCGGGCCTTGTCGAAGATAGGCTTTTCTTCGGATTACGTTCACGACGCCTTCAATATCTTCATGACGACGGGCATCGATGACCGCCACAAGCTGTTCTTCCTGCCGCCCATCGCGCGCCAAGGAGATTATGTTGAAATGGTTGCCGAAATCGACACCGTCATCGCGGTGTCAGCCTGTCCGGGCGGGTGCAACGGTTCGGAAAACAAGGGGCTTCAGGTCCTGATATTCGGATAGGACATCAGGCCTGACCCCTGATCCGCACTTATCTCAACTCGCGCTTCGTGCCGAGGATCGCGCCAGCGCGGACAGCAGGTCCGTTCTCGTGACAATGCCTACGATCCGAACACCGTCCATGACCGGCACGGCCTCGGCACCGCCATCGGCCAGCAGAGGGATAAGGGCCCCGGCAGGCGTCGTGCACGCAACCGATGGCAGGTCGGTCGTCATGATCTCGGCTGCGCGAATGATGCCGGCCGCCTTGTCGCGCCGGATCGCGGTCATTGCGCCGCCAAAGCCGGTGTTTCGTCGCTGGGCCTCGCGCCGCGCCCGACGGATCAGGTCAAGCTGGAAGATGACCCCCAGCAGCACTCCGTCGCGTTCCACCACCGGAATGGACGTGAATCCGTGTCTGCGAAACAGGTCGGCCACCTGAGCGGCCCGCGCCGCGGGGCCGACGGTCACCAGATCGCGCGACATGATGGCGTCGCAGGTCATCGCGCCCAGGGTATGTCCTGCCGCGACCTGCTCGGCGGCTGCGATCAGGCGGGCCAGATCCTCGACACCGAGGTTGGCCGACTGGCGATAGTCGGCCAGGATGCGGGCAAGCTCGTCCGGTTCCAGCCCAAGTCGCTGCGCCGCGGGCTTGTCGGCAGTGGTGTGGGGCCCGGGATCCTGCGGCTGGCGGAAGGGATAGGTCCGCCCGTTCAGCCGGTGCCAGACCATCGCCATAGCCACAAGCGCAACGGTGCCCAGCACGACGGGGATCAGGACAAAACGAAGCCCCAGCGCGTCCAGCATGGCAGGATTAAGCGCCGCCGTCAGTGCCACCGCCCCGCCCGGCGGATGCAGTGACCGCGTCACAAACATCACGCCAAGCGCGAGACAAGCCGATGCTCCCACGGCCACAGCAGGATCACGGGTGACGTGATGCACGCCAAGCGCCACCAGCGCCGAGGCCCCGTTGCCGACGACAGCCGACCAGGGCTGCGCCAGCGGGCTGTTGGGCAGCGCGAACAGGATCACCGCGCTGGCCCCCATCGGTGCGATCAGGAAAGCGCCGGTCGTCACCTCGACATCTGTCCCGAACAAAAGCGCCGCGCAAAGCAATAGCGCCAGTCCGGCACCCGCAGCCCCTGCCGCGATGTCGCGACGGCTGGTCGGGCCGATCACTGGCCCAAAGGCACGCAGTCGCGAGAGCAAGAGCCCCCTCCGGCTGATGTCACGGGCGGTCATGTCGGGGGTCCTTGGTCCAGTGGCTGGACAGGCATAGACCCAGATCACAGGCACTGCAAATGTGAAGGCCCGGCTGGCGCAGGCGAACCCGGCTTTTCAGCTCTGATCTACCGGCCTTCGATCATCGCCCGCACTACTCCGAGGTCCTCGCGAAACCTCAGTCTTTCGGTCGCCTGCGCGGTGGGGTCGGGCAGCCGAAGGATCCACGACGGATGCACGGTGATGAACAGTGGCGTGCCGTCCGGCAGCGTCTCGACAGTTCCGCGGCGTCTCAGGATGTCCTTTCCGGTGCCCGTCAGGCTGGCCACTGCCGTCGCGCCCATTGCGAGTATCAGCCGGGGGCGGATCGCCGCGCGTTCCAGATCCAGCCACCAGCGGCAGGCGATGACCTCACCTGCGTCGGGGCGTTGATGGAGACGGCGCTTGCCGCGCGGCTGGAATTTGAAATGCTTGACCGCATTGGTGACATAAGCGGCGTTGCGGTCCAGCCCGGCGGCCTCGGCCTCGGCATCAAACAGAAGTCCTGCGGGTCCGGTAAAGGGAATGCCGGTCAGATCCTCGGTGTCACCGGGCTGTTCGCCCACGATCATCAACGGCGCATCCGGCGGCCCGACACCGAAGACCACCTGTGTCGCGGGGCCGTGCAGCGGGCAGCGCGTGCATCGCCCGGCCTCGGCACGCAGGGCGGCCAGACCACCCGTGGGCGGGGTCGGCAGCGCGCGTTGGACCATCGCCTTTGCCTGCATCAGCAGACGGGGGCTGGCGACTGACGGCTGTGCCGCCTGCATCGTCGCGGTCCGCGCGCCGGCGTTGCGAATGAGGTCGGGGATGAGGTCGGCTTCGGGCAGGTTCTTCCAGTATTTACGCGGCATTTCGGACGTCATCGCATCGACCATCAGCCGCGCGGGGTTGAAGATATTGGCATAATAGGTCCGCCACAGACCTTCGGTCGCATCATCGGGAAGGACCGTCCCGGGCAGGGTCAGGTCGTGGCGCAGCACCCCGTTCACGAAACTCGCGGTGATCTGCGGCGTCAGGATCGCCCAGTCCATGTCGCCAAACCGACGGGCAAAGAACGGCGTTGCCGCCTCGACCACCGGATGGTCGGGCTCGAACCACGCCATGAAGGCGCGGCGGTCCCCGTCGCCTGCGACTTCGCGGAACCGCACGAAGGCGTGCATCTTGTGGATCGCGCGGCGGACCGTCTTGGCCTGTTCCAACAGCTTGCGCATGGCGGGGTCGGCGCGATCCCCCCAGCGCAGTTTCCCCAAAGCCAGCCTGCGCAGCACGTCATAGGCCCGCGCAAACCGTTCGGGATCGGCGTGACAGAGCGCCGTCTCGACCTCGACTATCGCGTCCTTCGGCAGGGTCAGCGCGGGGGCCTGCGCTGCCGGCGGGGGTGGCAGGGTGGCAAAGAGGTCGGGTGCCGCATCGCCGACCTGCCAGACCACTTCGGGAACGCCAGCCGCCAGCAACCCGCGCGTCGCCTGCCGCCACGCAGCCACCGTCCCGATCAGGGGCAGCGCGACGTGGTGCATCAAAACAGGGCCAATTGCACCGGCGCCGGTGCAAACCGCGCGCGCAGCGTTGCGGCGTCTGTCATCCCGCGCGGCGACCAGCCGGGTGCGCTGATGAAGGCCTTGGCAGTTTTCATCACCGCCCCCATCGCGGACAGGTGTTCATACCGCACCGCGCCATGCCGCCGCGCGTCAAGGATGCGGCCCACGGTCTTGGTCCCGAAGCCCGGCACCCGCAGCAGAGCATCGCGCGGCGCCTTGTTCACGTCGACGGGAAAGGCCTCGCGATGGGACAGCGCCCAGGCCAGCTTGGGGTCCACCTCAAGGTCGAGCATGCCGGACGCACCGGCAATCTCGTCCACCTCGAACCCGTAGAACCGCAACAGCCAGTCGGCCTGGTAAAGCCGATGCTCGCGCAGCAGTGGCGGGCTTTTCAGCGGCAGCAGGGCCGACGAATCCGGAATCGGCGAAAACGCCGAGTAATAGACCCGCGACAGGCCGTAGCCTGCATAAAGCTGCGCCGCCTGCGTCAGGATCGTGCCATCGTCAGCGGCATCGGCCCCCACGATCATTTGTGTCGACTGTCCGGCAGGCGCAAACAGTGCCTTGCGCTTGCCGGTATGGGTCGTCTCGCGCGACGCTTCGCGCCGCTGACGCACGCCCGCCATCGTCTTGCGGATGCCCGTCGCGGATTTCTCCGGGGCGAGACGCGACAATCCTTCGACGGTCGGAAGTTCGACATTGATCGACAGACGGTCCGCCCACCTGCCCGCTTCGTCCAGCAGTTCGGGGCTCGCGTCGGGGATGGTCTTCAGATGGATGTAGCCGCGAAAATTCTCGACCTCGCGCAGGGTGCGCGCGATGCGGACCATGTCGGCCATCGTGTCGTCCGGGGACCGGATGATGCCGGAGGACAGAAACAGCCCTTCGATGTAATTGCGCCGGTAGAACTCAACCGTCAGCCGCACCACTTCTTCGACCGAAAAGCGCGCCCGCTCGACGCCGCTCGATACCCGGTTGACGCAGTAGACGCAGTCATAGATGCAGAAATTGGTCATCAGGATTTTCAGCAGACTGATGCAGCGGCCATCCGGGGCATAGGCGTGACAGATCCCGCTTCCGCCCGAAGAGCCGAGGCCCTTGCCATCGCTGGAATTGCGCCGCTCCCCGCCGGATGAGGCGCAGGAAGCGTCGTACTTGGCGGCATCCGACAGGATCGCCAGCTTCTCGTTCAGGGTGGGTATGGACATATGTTCTACATATGTTCTTTGGCGTGACCCGGCAACCCCGACGGCTTGGTCTTGGGTTCACCTGTCTGTGAAAATGCAGGTTCCGGTTCCGCCCCGCCCCAGTCGGTCCAGCAATCGCGTGGGTCGCATGAAAGTGGCCGAATTCAACGCGAACCCGGCGTTCTCCTTGTCGCCTCGCGCCGGGCGCGTTAAAGGCAGAGGGCTTTGTCGATGACGGCCAAGCCATCGGGTCGCGCGCTGTCCGACCTCTCCGCCATGATTGTCGGGGGTACCGTCTGAAAAAGGATGACTGCTGTGACTGAACCAGGCTTCGATCTTCCCGCAGGTGTGTTTGTCGGTCGTGTTTGGCGCGCAGGGATCGGTCCTGCACTGGTCACGCTGCGCGGCGACCGGGTGATCGACATCACGACCCGGGCGGCCCCGACGATGCGCGATCTGCTGGAACGGTCCGACATCCTGTCCTTTATCGGCGAGAGCCAGGGAGAGGACATCGGGGCGTTGTCCGAGATTGCCGCCAACAGCGTCGAGCCTGCGACCGAGGTGACCAGGTTTCTGGCGCCCTGCGATCTGCAGGCGGTCAAGGCCTGCGGCGTCACCTTTGCGCGGTCGATGATCGAACGCGTGATCGAGGAACGCGCCGGTGGCGACCCCTCGCGCGCGGCCGACATCCGCGCACGAGTCGTCAGCGTGATCGGTGACAGCCTGCGCGACCTCGTCCCCGGCTCATCCGCGGCCGCCGACGTGAAATCCCTGCTGCAAACCGAGGGCCTGTGGTCGCAATATCTGGAAGTCGGCATCGGACCGGATGCCGAAGTATTCACCAAGGCACCGCCGATGGCCGCGGTTGGCTGGGGCGCATCGGTGGGACTTCACCCGATCAGCAAGTGGAACAACCCGGAGCCAGAGGTGGTCCTGGCGGTGAGTTCGAGCGGCGCCATCGTCGGCGCGACACTTGGCAATGACGTGAACCTGCGGGATGTGGAGGGTCGGTCGGCCCTGCTTTTGGGCAAGGCAAAGGACAACAACGCTGCAGCCAGCATCGGGCCCTTTATCCGGGTATTCGATGACAGCTTCACGATGGATCACGTCCGCGACCTGACGCTGTCGCTGACAGTGACAGGCACCGATGGCTTCACCCTTGCTGGCCAGTCGTCGATGGCGCAGATCAGCCGCGACCCCGCCGATCTTGTGGCGCAGACCCGCGGCAGGCATCACCAATATCCCGATGGCTTCATGCTCTATTGCGGCACGATGTTTTCGCCCACGCAGGACCGTGACGGCCCCGGCCTTGGGTTTACCCACCACCTCGGCGATGTCGTGACCATCGCGGCCCCCGACCTGGGACACCTGACCAACACCGTGCGCTTGTCCACCGAAGCCCCGGAATGGGTCTTTGGCACCCGCGCCCTGATGGGCAACCTTGCCACCCGCGGCCTGCTGTAGGAGAGAGACCATGCTTACCGGACACCACCTGATCGCTGGCAACTGGGTTGCGGGCACCGCCACCTTTGCCTCGTCTCCCGCGCATGGCCCGTCGCACGACTTCGCCATCGGCACCCCGGCGCTTGTCGATGCTGCGGCCCAAGCCGCCGAAGCCGCATTTGCCCCCTATTTCGCGCTGCCGCGAACCGCCCGCGCCGACTTTCTTGACCGCATCGCCGATGAGATCGAGGCGCGCGGTGCTGAACTGACAGCCATCGGCACGGCTGAAACCGGCCTGCCCGCCGCAAGGCTGGACGGCGAGCGTGGTCGCACGACCGGCCAGTTGCGCCTGTTTGCCAACCATATCCGCGCTACCGCCTGGCTGGATATGCGCACCGATAGCGCCCTGCCCGACCGCAAGCCCGCACCCCGGCCCGAAATCCGCCTGATCCAGCGCGCGGTGGGACCGGTTGCGGTGTTCGGAGCGTCCAACTTCCCGCTCGCGTTTTCCACCGCCGGCGGTGATACCGCATCGGCGCTGGCGGCAGGCTGCCCGGTGGTGGTCAAGGGCCATTCCGCCCATCCCGGGACCGGCGAGATCGTGGCACAGGCCATCGCGGCAGCCATCACCGCCTGCGGCATGCCGCCTGGCACCTTCAGCCTGATCCAGGGCGGCGACCGCGCTGTGGGCGAAGCCCTGGTGCAACATCCCTTGATCACTGCCGTCGGCTTCACCGGCTCATTGACCGGTGGCCGCGCGCTGTTCAACCTCTGCGCCGCCCGACCGATCCCGATCCCGTTCTTTGGTGAACTCGGTTCCGTCAACCCGATGTTCCTGTTGCCGCATGCCCTGGCCAATCGCGGCGCTGAGATCGCCGCCGGGTGGGCCGCAAGCCTGACGATGGGGGCCGGTCAGTTCTGCACCAATCCCGGCCTCGCCATTCTGAGCGACGGCCCCGCAGCCGACGCCTTCACCGCCGCCGTCAAGACAGCCCTCGACGCGGTCCCGGCGCAGACCATGTTGACCGACGGCATCGCAAGCGCCTACCGCACCGGGCGCGACCGCATCGCCGCCACCCCCGGCGTCCGGCCGGTGCTGACCACGTCGTCCGGCAACCGTCAGGCCTCTCCCGCCCTGTTTGCCGTGACGGGCGATGACTGGCTGGCACAGCACGCCTTGGGCGAAGAGGTGTTTGGCCCGCTTGGCCTGGTCATCCTCTGCCGCGACGCTGCCCAGATGCGCGACATCGCACAAGCCTTGCAAGGCCAGTTGACCTGTACCCTGCATCTCGACCCCGAAGACCATCCAACCGCCCGCAACCTGCTGCCGATCCTGGAACGCAAGGCGGGCCGGATCCTCGCCAACGGCTTTCCCACCGGCGTCGAAGTGTCCGATGCGATGGTCCACGGCGGCCCCTATCCCGCCTCGACCAATTTTGGCGCGACCTCGGTGGGGACCCTGTCCATTCGCCGCTGGCTTCGTCCTGTCAGCTACCAGAATCTGCCACATGAGCTGTTGCCGTCCGAGACGTGGTGATCGGCAACCCTCCCGCGCGCGCGGCGCGATGTCGGCAATTCAATACGGCCGGTCAGCTGCTTTGACCTTTGGGACTGACCACGGGGTAACGTTCGGGATCGTAGCCTAACCCCGCCATCCAGTCCTTGACCCGGGTGGTCAGGTTTGACACGCGTGCAGGACTTGTCTCGCTGGCCTGCAGCCAAAGGTACACTTCTCCGCTGGCTCTGGTCGTGTCTTGGGGACGCAGATAGAGGCAGCCCAGATAATCACCCGCCGAATTCCGGATGACCCAGGCAAAGGCGCTGTCCTCGTCAAATTCTCGCGCGTGCCGTTCGAGATCCTCGACATTCTTTTCCCAGGTCATGCCCTTTGGCCATTCCGATCCGAAGACCCCGAAGAGATGTGCCTCCGACGAGGTGATCGCCGCGAAATCTTCCTCGGCACATTCGGGTCCAAGCACCGAAAAGTGGAACCCTCCCAGTGCAAAGGTGCGGGGCGGGGATTTCGGAACGTCAAGGTTGGCCATCTGCCACGTCCTTTCAGCGTTGGGTCCAAGCAGGTTGACTGCAGACAGTGGGGGTTCTCGCAGCAGTCAGGTGCATCGCGGCACCGGTCGGGTTCAACAGAGCCATTGGAAACGGAGTGTCGCCGAGGGTCCGCCATTAGGCAATCAAATCTGTGCGCTCAGCCTCGTCGGGACTACCCGGCATCTCGCACACCACGCGGGGTGAGCATTTGGCCGAAGGAATAAAAGCGCAGCGCGTGGGGTGACGAGGGTCGCGAACCACGCCAAGGGCAACCGGTTCGATGCCGCTCGTGACTTGCACTTGCCGTCGGTGCAAGGTAACTCAGATGCTACGCGGGTGTAGCTTAATGGCAAAGCTTTTGGTTCCCAACCAAATGACGAGGGTTCGATTCCCTTCACCCGCTCCAGCATCTTAAAATCAACTGCCGAAGGGCTAGCTGCTGGTAGCGCTTCCCCGTCATTTGCGCTGGTGCCGCCGCTTCTTACCGCAAACAGGCGATGTCCGGCGGCCTACTTGATCGACGATAGAAGCTTTGCGTCCATGCGCCTTTGTGCGCCTGCTCCCAGCTTCGGAAGGCGCATACGCCGGGACAGCGTGACGGTGACGGGGTCAGCCAGACCATATTTCCTGATCCGGAAGATCCAGATCTTGATGATGTTCTCGACCCGGTTGGCCAGATCGATCCGTGCGTTAAGCTCAATTGCCGGATAACCACTTTGCGCAAAGCCCCCTGCCGCCAGACGACCGCCCAGTTTTGCCTCGACCAGTGCGACATCGCGCGGACCAAGCCGATCGCGCCATTGCCTGATCTTGGCTACATCGGGTTTCGAATAGCTTGAGGTCCCGTCATATTCCAGCATGGCTGCATCATAGTGCAGTCCCGCAAGATCGCAGATCCGCGTCAGGGTCGCTTCCGGCATAGCTATCAGGTCTTCGTAGCGCACCTCTATTGCCTGCCCGGGCTTGAGCTGGCCCCGAATGCGCGACCACTCGTCTTCCGTCTTGATCCAGTGGTCCACGCCGCAATAGACATTGCCAGCCCAGCCCATCGGAATGCTGGAAGCCGCCACGTCCCGCGGATCGCGCG
>JANPKV010000064.1:0-4740 GCA_031426185.1 Rhodobacterales bacterium
TGATCGAGGACCTTTCCATCCCGATGCCGGACGGCACAAGACTGTCCGCCCGAGTCTGGATGCCGGTGGATGCCGCCACCCGCCCGGTCCCGGCGGTCCTGGAATACATTCCCTACCGCAAGCGCGACGGGACCCTGCCCCGCGACGAGCTGATGCACCCTTACGTGGCAGGTCACGGCTATGCCTGCGTCCGGGTCGATATTCGGGGCAATGGTGACAGCGAAGGGCTGATGGAGGACGAATACTCCGCCCAGGAACTGCAGGACGCCTGCGACGTGATCGCCTGGCTGGCACAGCAGCCCTGGTGCAGTGGCAGCGTCGGGATGATGGGGAAGAGCTGGGGCGGGTTCAACTGCCTGCAGACCGCCTTCCTGCAGCCGCCCGCCCTGAAGGCGGTCATTTCGGTCTATTCAACCACCGACCGTTTTGCCGACGACATCCACTTCAAGGGCGGCGCGCTTCTGGGCGAGAACTTCGGCTGGGGCGCGGTGATGCTGTCCTACTCCTCGCGACCGGGGGACCCCCTGCTGCACAACGGGTGGCGGGAAACCTGGCTGCAGAGGCTGAACAATCAGCCGTTCCACGCGCCACCCTGGGCCGCGCATCAGTCGCGCGACGCTTACTGGAAGCATGGTTCCATCTGCGAGGATTGGGGCCGCGTGACCGTGCCCATCCTGTCCTTCGGCGGCTGGAACGACAATTACATGAACACCGTCGCAAAGCTGCTGGAGAACGCGCGGGGGCCGGTGAAGGGGATCATCGGACCCTGGGTGCACCAGTATCCGCACACCGCGGTGCCAGGGCCGAAGATCGGGTTCCTGCAACTGGCGGTGCGCTGGTGGGACCGCTGGCTGAAGGGCGTTCAGAACGGGGCCGAGGATGACCCGGCGTTCCGGGGCTACATGTTGCACTCTTCCCGCCCGAACCCGAGCGCCCCGCATCGGCCCGGGCACTGGATTGCCGAAGCCGGGTGGCCCACGCCGCGTGTCAGCCGTCGGGTGATGCTGGTGTCGGATGAAGGGTTGGGCAAGGCGGGGCCGCTGAAGGCTTCTGTCTGCACCCCGCAGCACCTGGGTCTGACGGCGGGCGAATTCTTTCCGATGGGGCTGAATGCCGAGATGGCGGGCGATCAGAGGACCGATGACGCGCTGTCGGTCTGTTTCGACGCCTTGCCGCTGTCCGAGCCGCTGGAACTGCTTGGTGCGGCTGCGCTGACCTTGCGGCTGGCGTCGGACAAGCCTCTTGCGTTCCTGGTGGCGCGGCTGTGCGATGTGGCGCCGGATGGGTCCTCCACCCGGATCGCGCACGGCATTCTGAATCTTTGCCACCGTGGCGGCAGCGCGGCACCGGAACCGATGCTGCCCGGCGTGCCGGAGGATATCGTGCTGGTCCTTGACCAGATGGGATACCGGGTCGCGGCGGGCCACCGGCTGCGGCTGGCGCTGTCCACTACCTATTGGCCCTTCGTCTGGCCCAGCCCCGAGGTGGCGACGCTGGCGATCACGGGGGCAAGCCTGGACCTGCCGGTGCATCAGGGCAGCGCAGAAGCCGAATGGACGCCGCCGCCGGCCGAAACCGCGACGCCCTGGAAACACGAGGTCCTGCGCGAGGGCAGCGCCGTCCGGCGGATCGAAAGCGACCTGATCGCCGGCACCCATGCCCTGGTGGTCGAGGACGATCTGGGCGAAAGCGCAAACCTGACGCATGGACTGGTGACCGGCGAAAAGACGACCGAACGCTGGGAGGTCGGGCCCGACCCTCTGTCCGCCCGAGCCGAGATCACCTGGGAGCAGCGCCTGTCGCGCGGCGACTGGCGGGTGCGCACGCGGGCCGAGACGATGATGACCGCGACGGCCACGCATTTGCGCATGCAAGCCACGCTTACGGCATGGGAGGGCGAGAATGTCGTTTTCCGGCGCGACTGGGACGAGGAGGTCTCGAGAGACTTTGTGTGACGCCGTGCGAAAAAACGTTTGTCGCACGGAGCGGTTCGCGGTTTATTGATTCCACAATCAACAAAGAATCCCCGGCACGGGGACCACATCAGGGAGACCACAATGGACGACAAGCACAAGCAGCTTGACTGGATGGTAGCGCAGGCCAAGCAGGGTCGGATGACCCGGCGCGAATTCGTGGGGCGGACGACCGCCCTCGGCGTCTCGGCCGGGCTTGCCTCGGCGCTGTTCGGCAAAGCTGCCGCGGCGCAGGAGGCCAAGAAAGGCGGCGTGATCCGTGTCGGCATGCAGGGCGGCGAAAGCACCAACAGCCTTGATCCCGCGCTGGCCGCATCGGAAGTGCCGTTCCAGGTGAACATGACCTGGGGCGAAATGCTGTGCGACGTCAATGCGGACGGCACGATCGATCCGCGGATCGCCGAAGAGATCTCGTCCAACGCAGATGCGACCGAGTGGAAGTTCAAGATCCGCGCGGGCGTGGAATACCACGGGGGCGGGACGGTGACCGCCGAGGACGTGGTGGCGACGCTGAAGCGGCACACCGACGAGAAGTCGCAGTCGGGTGCATTGGGGATCGTGCAGGGCATCACCGAGATGAAGGCCGAGGGGGACATGGTCACCCTGAAGCTGAACGCCGCGAACGCCGATCTGCCGTTCCTGATGGGCGACTATCACCTGGTCATCCAGCCTGGCGGCGGCGTGGACAATCCGGCGGCAGGCATTGGTGCAGGACCCTATCAGGTCGTGATCAACGAACCGGGTGTGCGCCACACCTTCAAGAAGCACCCGAACTACTTCGACAGCACCATCGGCCATGCCGACGAGGTCGAGATCCTGGTGATCAACGACAATACCGCCCGCACGGCGGCGCTGCAGTCGGGACAGATCCACATGATCAACCGGGTCGACCCGAAGATCGTGGAGCTGCTGAAAGGTGTGCCGGGCGTGCAGATCAAGCACGTGGCGGGCCGTGGGCACTATGTCTTCATCATGCACTGCGACAAGGCGCCCTTCGACAACAACGACCTTCGGATGGCGCTGAAATACGCGATCAACCGCGGCGAGTTGGTCGAGAAGATCCTGGGCGGGCTTGGCACTCCGGGCAACGACTTCCCGATCAACGCGGCCTATCCCCTGTTCGAAAACAAGTTCGAGCAGCGCGAGTATGACGCGGCCAAGGCGGCAGAGTTCTACAAGAAGTCCGGCCACGACGGGTCGCCCATCATGCTGGCAACGGCTCCGGGCGCGTTCCCGGGGGCGGTCGATGCGGCGAACCTCTTTGCGGCAAGCGCCAATGCGGCGGGCATCCCGCTGCAGGTCAAGCTGGAGCCCGATGACGGCTACTGGTCGAACGTCTGGAACGTCGCGCCCTTCTGCGCGTCCTACTGGGGCGGGCGTCCGGTGCAGGACCAGATGTACTCGACCGCCTATCTGTCCACCGCCGAATGGAACGACACCAAGTTCAAGAACGCCAAGTTCGACGAGCTCTTGATGGCGGCCCGGGGTGAGCTGGACACCGCCAAGCGCACGGGCTTGTACACCGAAATGGCGCAGATCCTGCGCGATGAGGGTGGACTTATCCTGCCGATGTTCAACGACTTTGTGTCGGGCGTCAGCGACACCATTGGCGGCTGGGTCGACGACCCGAACGGCGAGTTGATGAACGGTCGTGCACAGGTCCGTTGCTGGCTGAACGCGTAAGGCGCGCGTGTGCATCCGATCCTGAAGCTTCTGGTCCAGCGCATAGCGCTGGGCCTCCTTCTGCTCTTGGCCGTCTCTGCCGTCATCTTCCTTGGGGTCGAGGCGCTGCCGGGCGATACTGCTCAGGCGATCCTGGGCCAGCAGGCGACGCCCGAAGCGCTGGCGAACCTGCGCGAGAAGATGGGGCTGAACCAGCCGCCGCTGACGCGCTATTTCCAGTGGCTGGGTGGCATTGTGACCGGCGATCTGGGCAAGGCCCTGACCAATGGCGCCGACATCGCGCAGTCGATCGGTCAGAGGCTGGGCAACACGTTGTTCCTTGCCGGATGCGCTGCCGCCATCTCGGTGCCGCTGGCGATCCTGCTGGGCCTGATTGCCGCGCGCCACGCGGGGAAGTGGCCTGACAAGCTGATTTCTGGCATCACCCTGACCACCATCAGCCTGCCCGAGTTCGTCGCAGCCTACTTCGTGATCTACATCTTCACCCAGTTGATCCCGATCTTCCAGCCCGTCGCCATGGTCTTTCCGGGCATGAGTTTCTGGGCCAAGCTGAACGCGGTCGCCCTGCCCGTCATCGTGCTGGTCCTTGTGGTGCTGGCGCACATGATGCGGATGACACGTGCGGCGATCCTGAACGTCATGCAGTCCGCCTATATCGAGACGGCCGAGCTTAAAGGCCTGTCGCCGATGACGGTGATCTGGCGCCATGCGTTCCCGAACGCCATCGCTCCGGTCGTGTCTGTCGTCATGCTGAACATGGCCTACCTCGTGGTCGGCGTCGTCGTGGTCGAGGTGGTCTTCGGCTACAACGCGCTTGGGCAATACCTGGTCGACCATGTCACGAAACGGGACCTGCCTGTGGTGCAGGCCGTCGGTCTGATCTTTGCGGCCGTATACATCTTCCTGAACATGCTGGCAGACATCATCGGCATCCTGGCCAATCCACGCCTGAGGCATCCGAAATGAGGATCCCGATTTCCGCCCTCATCGGACTGCTGCTGACCGGCACCTTCCTTTTCGTTGCGATCTTCGCGCACTGGATCGCCCCCTACCCGATCGAGGATGTCTCTGGCGGTCAGTGGGA
>JANPKV010000065.1:0-7738 GCA_031426185.1 Rhodobacterales bacterium
CGGGGGGGGCGACCCCCCTCCCGCACCCTTCTTCATGACCGGAATATTCATGCGCCTGACTGCATTTCTCGTCGCGGCTCTGCTCTGGCTTGCGCCGTCCTTGGCGTTGGCCGAAGGCGAGGCGGCACGGATCGTGGCCGACAACCGCGATCAGATCGAAAAGCCGTCGCGCCAGACCATCGGCCCGGTGATTGCCGCACTTGCAGCAAGCGGCGACGAGATGGCCGACGACATCCTGTCGGCCTGGGCGGACAAGCGGCTGGTGATCCGCAAATCGGACGATGCGCTGCTGCTTGCGGTGCCGGACGGCGACGGTTTTGCCCTGACTGCGTTGGACGGCACTGCGGCCGGAACGGCGGTGAAGGGTGAGTTGACGGAACTGAAACCCAATGCCGGCGTGCGCGGCGTGATCGCTGCGGCCCTGGTCCAGTTCACGCTGACCGACCCTGATCCCGCGCGGCGGGCCGAGGCGCTGACCTCCATCGCGCGCGACCCGACGCCCGAAACGCTGTCCCCGTTGCGCGCCTCGATTGCGGCCGAGACGGACCCTGACCTGAAGGCCCAGAAGGAACGGCTGGAACGTTTTCTGACGCTGCGCTTCGACCCCGATCCGGCCGCCCGTGTCGCAGCGATCGAAAGCCTTGGCTCTGACACGTCGCTTGATGTGCGCAGCGCGCTGAACCCGCTTGTCGCCACAAAGCGCATCGCCGCCGCCGGAGATCTGGGCGGCCAGAACATTGCAAAGACCCTGACACCGGGCCGCGACCTGACCGAAGTCGAGGCTTATGACCTTCTGGTCGCGGCGGAGCTTGCGCCTGCGCGCTTGACGCTGGATGTCCAGCGCGCCGCCCTTGTGGCAAATATCGTCGATGGCAACGTCGGTGGCGTTCCCGTGGCCGAACTTGATACCCAAGCCGCCCGCGACCGCGCCTATACCGCGCTGGAGGCTGCCGGAACCGTTCCCGTCGCCGCGACCGATGCCGAGGCCGTCGCCGCACTGGCCGCCCACAGCTTTTACGAGGTTTATGCCGAACCGGACCCCGCCGTCACCGCTGCGGCAACGGCGGCATTGGCAGCCATCGACCGTAACGTGGCGGTGATGCAGGCCGCCGACCTCGGCCTCGATGCGCTGTCGCTGGCGGCGATCTACTTTCTTGCCGCCATCGGCCTGGCCATCACCTTTGGCGTGATGGGGGTGATCAACATGGCGCATGGCGAGTTCATCACCATCGGGGCCTATACCGGGTTCGTGGTGCAGTTGTTCGTGCCCAACTATACGCTGTCGATCATCATCGCGCTGCCCTTGGCCTTTGCGGTCACCTTTGCCTGTGGCGTGGCGATGGAGCGCTTGGTGATCCGCCACCTGTACAAGCGCCCGCTGGAGACGTTGCTCGCGACGTTCGGCATTTCCATCGCGCTGCAGCAGATCCTGAAGAACGTCTTTGGCACGCAGGCGCGCCCGCTGACCTCGCCCGCCTGGCTGGACGGCGCCTTGTCGTTCAATGACGTGGTGTCGATCAGCTATATCCGCATTGCGATCTTTGTGCTCGCGCTCATGTTCCTCATGTTCTTTCTTTACCTGATGAAGCGCACCCGGCTGGGTCTAGAAGTGCGCGCCGTGACGCAAAACCCGGCCATGGCCGCCAGCATGGGTATCAACCCCGACCGCATCAACATGCTGACCTTCGGACTTGGGTCCGGCATCGCAGGCATCGCGGGTGTCGCCATCGGTCTGTTCGCCAAGGTCACGTCGGAGCTTGGCACCGATTACATCGTGCAGTCCTTCATGACCGTCGTGGTGGGGGGCGTCGGAAACATCTGGGGCACCTTGGCCGGTGCGACCATGATCGGGTCGCTGCAAAAGGTGATCGAGTTCCTGAACCCCTCCAACACGCTGGCCGCGCAGACCTACATGATCCTGTTCATCATCCTGTTCATCCAGTTCCGTCCGCGCGGGATCATCGCGCTTCGCGGCCGTGCGGCGGGGGATTGAGCCATGCAGCGCAGCTTTTTCCTTCGCAATCCATCGGTCCTAATCTTTCTTCTGGGGCTTGCGGCCTTCACCATCCTGATCACCGTCGTGTCCGAAGCCTACGGGCTTGGCCTTGTGTCCACCTCGTTCGTGAAAACCCTTGGCAAGACCTTGTGCCTCTGCCTTGTCGCGCTGGCGATGGATCTGATCTGGGGCTATGCGGGCATCCTGTCGCTTGGCCACATGGCGTTCTTTGCGCTTGGCGGCTACATGATCGGCATGTGGCTGATGTATGCCCGCACCGAGGAAATCGTTGTGGCGGCGCTGGCTCAGGGTGGTTTGCCCGCCACCCCCGAAGAGATATCCCAAGGCATCGCCACCCAGATTTTCGGGGTCGTCGGTGCGTCTGATCTGCCCTGGATCTGGGGCTTTGCCCACAGCCTGCCGTTGCAGCTGACGCTTGCCGTCGCGGTGCCCGGCCTGCTTGCGCTGGTGTTCGGCTGGCTGGCCTTTCGCAGCCGCGTCACTGGCGTCTACCTGTCGATCCTGACGCAGGCGATGACCCTTGCGCTCGCGCTTTACCTTTTCCAGAACGACAGCGGGTTGCGCGGCAATAACGGCCTTTCGGGTCTGCAGAACCTGCCGGGCCTTGGCGACACCTCGCAGGATCTGGTGTCGATCTGGTTCTTCTGGGCGTCGGCTTTTGCCCTTGGGCTGACCTATCTGACCCTGTCGTGGATCGTGTCGGGCAAGTTCGGCAGCGTCATCCGCGCCATCCGCGACGACGAAGCGCGGGTCCGTTTTCTTGGCTATTCGGTCGAGGGCTACAAACTGTTCCTGTTCACCCTGACGGCCGTGATCGCCGCCATTGCGGGCGCGCTTTACTATCCGCAGGCGGGCATCATCAACCCGGCCGAACTGGCGCCGATCGCGTCGATCTACCTTGCCGTCTGGGTGGCAATCGGTGGGCGCGGGCGGCTTTACGGGGCGGTGATCGGGGCGGCCTTTGTCTCGCTTGTCTCCAGCTGGTTCACCTCCGGGCGCATCCCGTCGATCAATCTGGGCTTTGCCACGATCGACTGGGTGGACTGGTGGCTGGTCCTGTTGGGCCTTGCCTTCGTGGCCGTCACCCTTTTCGCCCCCAAGGGCATCGGCGGTCTGTTCGACCGGTTCCAGCATATCGGAACGCCCGACCGCAAGGGTGCGCCGCTGGGCCCCGATGACGGCAGCCTGCAGGAAAAAGAGGCGCAGCCATGACCGCGCTTTTGGAGGTGTCCGGCGTCTCCGTCACCTTTGACGGCTTTCGCGCCATCAACAACCTGTCCTTCAGCATCAGCCCGCAAGAGCTTCGCGCCATCATCGGCCCGAACGGCGCGGGCAAGACCACCTTCATGGACATCGTCACGGGCAAGACCCGGCCCGACAGCGGCAGCGTGACGTTCGGCGAACGGGGGATCTCGCTTTTGGGTCTGAACGAGGCCAAGATCGCGCGGGCAGGGGTCGGCCGCAAGTTTCAGCGCCCGACCGTGTTCGAAGATCAAAGCGTCGCCGACAACGTGGTCCTTGCCCTCAAGGCGCCGCGAAACCCGTGGCGGGTGCTGTTTTGGCGGCCCAGGGCCCCGGACATGGCGCGCGTACAGGCCTTGGCGGACGAGGTCGGCCTTGGCGATCACTTGGCCCGCAAGTCGGGCGAGTTGAGCCACGGCCAGAAGCAATGGTTGGAAATCGCGATGTTGCTGGCACAGGAACCAAAGCTGTTGCTGGTCGACGAACCCGCCGCCGGCATGACCCCGGCAGAGCGGGAACATACCACCGCGCTTCTGGTGAGCCTGGCCAGAACGCGCGCCGTGGTGGTGGTGGAACATGACATGGAATTCGTGCGCCGCCTCAACTGCCGGGTGACGGTCCTGCACGAAGGCGCGGTGCTGGCCGAGGGGTCGCTGGACTACGTCACGCAGAACCCGGATGTGATCAACGTTTATCTGGGGCGCGGATGATGCTGGAAACCCAAGGCCTGACGCTTCATTACGGCGGCAGCCAGATCCTGCATGGCATCGACTTTGCGGCCCGTGCCGGCGAGGTGACCTGCATCCTTGGTCCCAACGGCGTGGGCAAGACCTCTTTTCTCAAGGCGTTGGCAGGCACGCATCCCCGGTCAGGCGGGACGGTCACGCTGAACGGCGAAAGCCTGGGGCGGCTGCGCGCGCAAGACATCGCCCGGCGCGGGCTGTCGGTGGTGCCGCAGGGACGGATGATCTTTCCCTTGCTGACGGTGCGCGAAAACCTGGAGACGGCCTTTGCCGTCCTGCCCAAATCCGAGCACCAGATCCCGGATGAGATTTTCACCCTGTTTCCGATCCTCAAGGACTTTTTGCACCGACGGGGCGGCGATTTGTCGGGGGGCCAACAGCAGCAGCTGTCAATTGCGCGCGCGTTGATCATGAAGCCGAAGGTGCTGCTTCTGGACGAGCCGACCGAAGGCATCCAGCCCAACATCATCCAGCAGATCGGCCACGTCATCAGCTATCTCAAGGGCAAGGGCGACATGGCCATCGTGCTCGTCGAGCAGTATTTCGAATTTGCCTACGGACTGGCCGACCAGTTCTACGTCATGCGGCGCGGGGCCGTGTCGGTGTCGGGGCCGGCGGCGAGCTTTGACAAGCAGGACCTGCGCAACAAGGTGTCGGTCTAGGCCGGGACACAGCCGGGGTCACAGCCGGGGTCAGGCCCGCTCCAGCGCGATGGCGATGCCCTGGCCCACGCCGATGCACATCGTCGACAGCGACCTTTTCCCCCCCGTCAGGGACAGTTCCAGCGCCGCCGTGCCGGTGATGCGCGCGCCCGACATGCCCAACGGGTGACCAAGGGCGATGGCCCCGCCATTGCGGTTCACGCGCGCGTCGTCATCCTCAAGCCCAAGCAGCCGCAACGTGGCGATCCCCTGGGCTGCAAAGGCCTCGTTCAACTCGATCACGTCGAAATCCGCGATGGTCAGGCCCAGCCGCGCCATCAGTTTCTGGCTGGCCGGGGCAGGGCCGATCCCCATGATCCGGGGCGGCACGCCAGCAGTGGCGCCGCCAAGCACCCGGGCAATCGGGGTCAGCCCATGCGCCCGGACCGCCGTGCCCGAGGCCAGGATCAGCGCTGCAGCCCCGTCATTGATGCCGCTGGAATTTCCCGCCGTGACGGAGCCGCCCTGGAAAAGCGGTTTCAGCGCCGCCAGCGCCTCGGTCGTCGTCGCACGGGGGTGTTCGTCGCGGTCGACGGTGAGCGCATCCCCCTTGCGCTGGGCGATGCTGACGGGGGTGATCTCGCGTGCCAGCCGCCCGCTGGCCTGGGCGGCGGCAGCCTTCATCTGGCTTGCCTGTGCCATTGCGTCCTGCGCCTCGCGGGTGACGCTGTATTCGTCTGCCACGTTCTGACCGGTCTGCGGCATGCTGTCGGTGCCGTAGGCCGCATTCATCGCGGGGTTCACCAGCCGCCATCCGATCGTGGTGTCATAGACCTCGGGCGTGCGCGCAAAGGCGGTATCGGCCTTGGGCATGACAAAGGGGGCACGGCTCATGCTTTCGACGCCGCCCGCGATCATCAGCTCAGCCTCGCCGACGGCGATGGCACGAGCCGCCGTCAGGACCGCATCCATGCCCGACCCACAAAGGCGGTTGATGGTGGTGCCCGTCACGCTGACCGGCATGCCCGCCAGCAATGCCGCCATGCGGGCCACGTTGCGGTTGTCCTCGCCCGCCTGGTTGGCGCAGCCAAGGATGACGTCATCGACCTGGCCCCAGTCCACGCCCGCATTCCGCGCCAGCAATGCGCGCAAGGGAATGGCTGCAAGATCGTCGGTGCGGACCGATGACAGCACGCCGCCATACCGACCGATGGGGGTGCGGATGTAGTCGCAGATGAAGACGTCTTGCATCGGTCAGACCTTTCGGGCGTCGCTCGCTATGTAGGCGACCGACCGGCAACATGCCATGCCGCCGCCTGCGAGGCTTTGGCACATGCTTCGCGAAAGCTGTCCCCGTTGACAAGCGCCGCCGCGAAGGCACCGACAAAACAATCCCCGGCCCCGTGCGAGCTGACCACGTCAACCTTGTGCGCGGGCAGGGCAAAGTTCCCCTCTGCCGAGGACGCGGCAAGCCCCGCTGATCCGGCCGTCACGATCACGGCGCTGAACCGTTCGGCAAGGGTTCCGGCGGCAATGGCGGCGCTGGTCAGCGATGAGACGCCTGGCGTACCCATCATCTCGGCCTCTACCGCGTTCACCACCAGAACGTCGACCAGCGCGGCGAATGCCGGTGACAGCGGGCGAAACGGGGCGGCGTTCAGGATCGTGCGTATGCCGCGCGCGCGGGCAGCAGTCGCTGCGGCAAGGTTGGTCGCCTCGGGCACTTCGTTTTGCAGGATCAGCGCCTCGACCCCTTGCCAGAGCGCAGGATCGGCAAGCCAGTCCGCGTCGATCATCAGGTTGGCACCCGACACGATGGTCGCGGCGTAATCCCCAGCGGCATCCTGGATGGCAACGCTCATCCCCGATCCGGTGCCTGGCACGTCGCGTACAAAGCCCGCATCGACGCCGCCCTTTTGCAGGCCCGCCCGCAGAAAGCGACCGAAATCGTCGTGGCCGACGGCCCCCAGCATACGCGCGGGCACGCCCTGGCGCGCCACCGCGACCGCCTGGTTGCCGCCCTTGCCGCCGAACTTGGGATACCAGCGGCGCCCGATCGCGGTTTCGTCGCGGCGCGGCAGATGGTCCGCCTCGACCATGATGTCGTAATGCAGGCTGCCGACGATCAGGATGACCGGCTGTGTCAAAGGGGTCAGCTCCGCCGCTTGGATTGCACGGCGCGCATCGTGCGCGACAGGTTCAGGTCGGCGGTCTTGCGGTCACGCTGCGCCACAGCCACGAACAGCGCATCGAGCAGGTTCAACTGTGCGATCCGTGCGGTCGCGTTTTCGCCCAAAAGCGGGTTGTTCTGCGCGGTGGAGGCCAAGACCAAATCGACGATCTGCGCCACCGGGCTGTCTGGATAGTTGGTCACCGCAATGGTGCGCGCCCCGTTCTTGCGCGCCAGTTCGACCGCGTCGATCACCGCGTTGGTGCTGCCGGAATGCGAAAAGGCCACCGCCACGTCGTCGGAACCCAGCAGGGCCGCCGACATCATCATCATGTGCGCGTCGTCAAAGACCGATGACCTTATGCCGATGCGCAGGAACTTGTGGTTCACATCGCGCGCGATCTGGGCGGACCCGCCAAGGCCGTAGAAATCGCGCTGGCGGGCGCGGTGCAGATAATCCGCCGCACGCTCAAACGCCTCAAGATCAAGGATCGCAAAGGTTTCCTCCAGCGCCTGCATCGCGGTGCGAAAGACCTTCTGGACGACCTGGCCCGCGGAATCCTCGGGGCGGATTTCGGAATGAAGCGCCGCGGTGTCGGAGCTGTAATAGTCCACGAGCCCCTGGCGGAAGTCGCGAAAGCCCGCAAAGCCCAGCTTTTTCGCGACCTTGACGACCATCGCCTCGGACACGCCGGAGCCTTCGGCCACGGCACGCAGCGGCATCGCGTCCGTGATGTCCTTGCGGGCAAGGATGTCGGCCACGACCTTGCCCTCCAGCGGGGTGAGGCTTGGCAGCCGCATCCTGATCTGTGCGCCGATGGCGCGCGCGTCCCCCATCGCTTACCCCTGCTTGCCGCTGGTCGCCTTGTCGATCAGCATCGCGACAATGATGATGATCCCCGTCGCAAGCAACTGGTAGAATGCC
>JANPKV010000066.1:0-60221 GCA_031426185.1 Rhodobacterales bacterium
GGCGGGCACCACGGTGGGGCGTGGAAGGTGGCCTATGCAGACTTTGTGACCGCCATGATGGCGTTCTTCATGCTGATGTGGCTGTTGAACGCAACGACGGAAAAACAGCGAAAAGGCATCGCGGACTACTTCAATCCGACAATCCCCGTGAACCGGATTTCGGGTGGTGGCGACGGGGCGTTCGGCGGGGACTCCATCTTCTCGGAGCAGGCCTTGGCGCAAAGCGGCACCGGCGCTTCCTCGCAAAAGCCGACGGAGCAGAATGCTGCGCGGGGTGACGCCGCCAGCGCCGCAGCCGACGTGGCAACAGCGCATGAAAAACTTCAGGCAGAACTGAACGCCCGCGGGGGTGAAAGCATGACGATGCAAAAGGCGCTGCGTCATGTGGTCACCAAGGTGACCGACGAGGGTCTGGTGATCGAGCTGTTCGATCTGCCCGAGGCCAAGCTTTTCGTGGGCCTGACGGACGAACCGGCGCCCGTAACCCATGACATCGTGGCAATGGTGACCTCTGCGCTGGACCTCACAGCGAACGAGGTCGCCATCAACGGCCATGTCAGCGCGCTGCCCGTCACGCTGATCGACAACCCGGTCTGGGATTTGTCGGCGGCCCGCGCCGAGGCCATTCGCACCCTGTTGGTCAAGGACGGTCTCGCCAGACAGCGCCCGCAGCGTGTTTCGGGCTTTGCCGACCGCAAGCCGGTCACGCCCAACCCGACCGCCGACCGCAACAACCGGATCGAGATCATCCTTCTGCGGTCCGACAGATGAGAAAAGGGGCAAACTTTATCTGTTAGGGCGATCTTAAGCCGCCGACTGCAGGTTCAGCCTTCAGGAGTCGAAGCAGCAGAAAGGCGCTAACGGATGTCCATTTCCTCCTCGCTCAATGCCGGAGTGGCCGGGCTCAATGCCAATGCCACACGGTTGGCGACCATTGCTGACAATATCGCGAACTCTTCGACCTTCGGCTACAAAAGAGCCGAGGCCGACTTTCATTCGGTGGTGATCCAGGAAGGCAACCGTACCGGCTATTCTGCTGGTGGCGTCCGGGTGTCCAGCACCCGCCTGATCGACCAGCGTGGACCCTTGATTGGCACCAAGAACGCGACGGACCTGGCTATCGACGGGCGCGGCTTCATGCCGATCACAAACGTGGCGTCGATCAATGCCGCTCCCGGCGACCATCCTGTCTCGCTGGTCACCACAGGATCGTTCCGCCCGGATGCCGATGGTGTGTTGCGCACCGAATCTGGCCATGTGCTGTTGGGTTGGCCCGCCAATGCCGATGGAACATTGCCGAACTTCCCGCGCGACACCCTGAATGCGTTGGAGCCGGTTCGTATCAATGCCAACCAGTATGTCGGCAACCCGAGTACGCTGATGCGGCTGGGCGTCAACATGCCAGCGACAGGGTCCATGGCAGGTTCGACGGGCGCACCGCACGAACTGTCGGTCGAATATTTCGGCAACCTCGGCACGTCGGAACAACTGACCTTTACCTTCACGCCGGATGTCCCTGCGTCGGGCGCGTCCAACACCTGGACGATGCAGATCGCGGATTCTGCCTCTGGTGGGGCCGTGATTGGCGAATACACCATCGTTTTTGACTCCAGCCAATCCGCGGGCGGCACGGTGCAGTCGGTCAGCGCAATCAGTGGCGGTCCCTACGATCCCCTGACCGGCGAGATTCCTCTGACGGTGGGTGGGGGCAATCTGTCGCTCGATATCGGGCGACCGGGTGAGCCAAACGGCATGACACAGCTGTCGACCGGCTTTGCACCTGTCTCGATCTCGAAAAACGGCTCTGCGGTCGCGATTTTGCAGTCGGTCGAGGTCGACGAGCAGGGCTATCTTCATGTGATCTACGACCAAGGTTTCAGCCGCCGCATCTACCAGATTCCGGTCATCGACGTGCCGAACCCGAACGGCCTGATCACACAGAACGACCAGAGCTATCTCATGTCCCCCAAAAGCGGCGCTTTCTACCTCTGGGACGCCGGCGACGGACCGACAGGCAGCATGGCCGGCTATTCGCGCGAAGAATCATCCACCGACGTCGCAGCCGAACTGACCCAGTTGATCCAGACCCAACGCGCTTACTCGTCCAATGCAAAAATCATCCAGACCGTGGATGAGATGTTGCAAGAGACGACCAACATCAAGCGATAGGTCCAGCTAGATGAGCATCAGCGGCGCGCTTTCCAGTTCACTCTCAGGCCTGACGGCGGCCGCCCGCTCCGCCGAGGTCGTGTCATCCAACATTGCGAACGCGCGGACCGAAGGCTACGGTCGCCGCGAAGTCCAGCTCAGCGCAAGGGCCGTCGGGGGCGTCGGCCAGGGCGTTCAGGTCGGCGGCGTGCGCAGGATGGTGGATCTGGTGCTGCTGACTGACCGCAGGATTGCCCAGTCGGGCAGCGCGGATCGCGATATCCAGGCCCAGTTCTACCAGAACGTGGAATCGGCGATCGGCACGCCGGAAAGCGCCGGCTCCCTTGGTGCGCGCATCGCCGGGCTGGAGGAATCGCTGATTTCCGCTGCCGCGCGACCTGACTCCGAGGCGCGCCTGTCAACCGTCAGGGACGCATTGATCTCGGTTGCGCAAAAGCTCAATTCGGCTTCCATCGCGGTGCAGGAGTCTCGGAGCCGCGCTGACGGGGACATTTCGACAACCGTGGACGAGATCAACACCACGCTTGCCAACGTGTCCGAGCTGAACGCCAAGATCCAGAGCCTGTCGGCAGGCGGGCGGGATGCCTCGGCGCTGATCGACCAGCGTCAGCAGCTGATCGATCAGATTGCCACGGCCATTCCCTTGCGCGAAGTGCCCCGCAACAACGGCACAGTGGCGCTGTTCACAACAGGCGGGGCTGTCTTGCTGGATGGTGCGCCCGCCAAGCTTGGCTTCACGCCGGTTGGCACGATCGTTCCCGAAATGACCCTGGCCTCTGGCGCGCTGTCGGGCCTGACGATCAATGGACGACCCGTTGCGACTTCGGGCGAGACCAGCCAGATCGCAGGCGGCAGGCTGTCGGGCCTGTTTGCGATCCGCGACGAGCTTGCGCCGAAGGCGCAGGGCCAACTCGACGCTGTCGCCCGTGACCTGGTCGAACGGCTGGCCGATCCGGCGGTGGACCCCACGATTTTGCCAGGTGCCGCCGGTCTGCTGACAGACGGCGGCAACGCCTTTCTGCCCGCGAATGAGGTGGGACTGGCCCAGCGCCTCAGGATAAATCCCGCCGCCGACCCCGCGCAGGGTGGTGCTCTGTGGCGCCTGCGGGACGGTGTCGGAGCAGCCGCTCCGGGCAGTCCCGGCGAGTCCGGCCTGATCCGGGCGCTTGCCGGGGCGCTTACGGCCTCGCGCGAACCGGTCTCAGGTGGCTTCATGGCTGGCACGCGCAGCTTTTCAGCCCTTTCCGGCGATCTGCTGTCGTCGGTGTCTCAGTCACGGGTCCAGCGCGCCGGCGAGGCCAGCTATGCCTCCGCCCAACTGAATGCCCTGAAAGAGATGGAACTGCAGGACGGTGTCGACACCGATCAGGAACTGCAGTCGCTCTTGCAGATAGAACAGAGCTATGCCGCCAATGCCAAGGTGATGCAGGCGGTCGACAACATGATCAAGTCCTTGTTGGGAATTGGATAAATGACCCGCGTTTCCCTCGGCGACATGGCGCAGACAGCAATGCTGTCGCGCTACCAGCACAACCTGAAACTGGAACTCCAGCGCACCTCGATTGAGATCACGACCGGCAAGGTCGCTGATCCCGGCCTTGCGCTGGGCGGGGACTTTCGCGCACTTGCCGGGATCGACACCGCGCTTGGCCGCCTGCAAGGCTATCGATCCGCCAATACCGAGGCGGGAATGCGCGCCACGGCAATCCAGACCGCCATCGCGACGATGGGAGAATACACCGAAAGCCTGTCGCGCACCCTGCTGACCGCGTCATCCTCCGCAACGCCCAGCCAGATCGATATTGCTGCACGACAGGCGCAGAACGACCTGCGCAGCGTCATCGGCACGCTCAATACGCGGTTTGCCGACCGCTCGCTCTTCTCGGGTGTCGCCACCCAGACCGCCCCCCTGCCCGACGCCGATACCTGGCTTGCAAATCTTCAGGCAAGCCTCGGCCCGGTCGCGACGGCCCAGGATGTGGTCACGGCCGTCGACGCATGGTTCGCATCTCCGACCGGGTTCGACGCGACCTATCAGGGCGGCACCGGCGCCCGTCCGATTGACATCGCGTCTGGTGAAGAGGCGGACCTTGACGTGCGCGCCACCGATCCCGCCATCCGCGCCACCTTGCGGGGCCTGGCGATGTCGGCGCTTTTGAACACAGGTGTTCTCGCAGGCAGCACGGCAGAGCGGATCGCCCTGGCGCGTCAGTCGGCCGAGGCCCTGATGACATCGGCCAATGACCGGACCTATCTTGCCGCGCGCGTCGGTCTCGCCGAAGAACGCATCGGGGCCGCAACAACGCGGAACGCCAACGAGGAATCCGCTCTTGGCCTTGCGCGCAATGCGCTTGTCGAGGTTGACCCCTACGAGGCCGCCAGTCGGCTCGAAGCCGCGGAAAACCAACTTAAATCGATCTATTCGATCACCGCGAGACTGTCTCGCCTAAGCCTGGTGGATTACATCTGATGCGCAGCCTGATCGTCGCCTGCCTTATGCTTGTCCTGCCTTCTGTCGTTTTCGCGGGTCCCATCCGCATCAAGGACCTTGTCGAATTCGACGGGGTGCGCGGCAACGATCTGGTCGGAACGGGCCTTGTCGTAGGGTTGAACGGCACGGGCGATGGCATCCGCAACGCGCCCTTTACCGAAGAGATCATGGCCAATCTGCTGGAGCGGCTTGGCGTGAATGTCGCAGGCGAGGAATATCGGCCCAAGAACGTGGCGGCCGTCTTTGTCACTGCGACGCTGCCCGCGTTTGGCCGTGCCGGCGGTCGGATCGACGTGACGGTATCTGCCATCGGCGACGCGAAAAGCCTGCTTGGGGGCACGCTGATCATGACGCCTCTGAACGGCGCTGATGGCCAGATCTATGCCGTGGCTCAGGGCACGATCCTTGCAGGCGGTGTTTCGGCGGAAGGCGACGCTGCCAGGGTCGTCCAGGGTGTTCCGACCGCCGGGGTGATCCCCTCTGGCGCCCGTATCGAACGCGAGGTCGACTTTGATTTCACGGCTTTGACCTCGCTGCGGCTGGCGCTGAAGACCGCTGACTTCACGACGGCGGAACGCATCGAGGGGGTCATCAATCGGGAATTCGGTGGGCACATCGCCGCGATGTTGGATGCGGGTACTCTGGCGATCGACCTCGGTGCGGCGCGCATGCCCTCTCCCGCGCATGTGCTCGCGCGTATCGAGGGGCTATTGGTGGAGCCAACTTCTCGCGCCAGGGTCGTCGTCGATCAACGGTCCGGCACAATTGTGATGGGAGAAGACGTCCGCATCAGCCGTGTCGCGGTTGCGCAGGGCGGTTTGACCCTTCGGATCGAGGAAAGCCCGATGGTGGTTCAGCCGAACCCGTTTTCCGAAGGCGAAAGCATCGTCGTGCCGCGCAGTTCAGCGGGGATCACCAAAGACCCCGGCACCGGCATGGCAGAGATTACCGGTGGCACCAGCCTGTCCGAAGTCGTGGCGGGGCTGAACGCGCTCGGCGTGGCCCCGCATGACATGATCGACATCCTCAAGAGCATCAATGCGGCAGGCGCGCTGCATGCGGAGTTTCTGGTGAACTGATGGCGCCGCGACAAGCATTTCAGGTGTCTGCTGATGCATGATACTGGTTGCGCAGGCGCCTGGCGCGCGGCGCGTCATCTGACGAGGCGCTGATTGCAATAGCCGACCGCAAAGCGTCCCCGGTCTGCTCGTCTGACAAGAACGGCGAAAGCACCTTCGGATTTCACAGAGTGATGCGCGAACCGGCAGCACTGCCAGCCGGTTTGGATGGGGTGCGAGATCACCAGCTCCGAGGCAAGCGCCCCCGCGTTTATAGCCTCAGCTGGCGGGGCTGACCGCGCTGATTGAAGAGCAAAAATCGCTGGTAGGAGGCGCCCTCGGTCAAAGGGGGCCAAACGCCCCCTGCCGGTACGGCAAGAAGCTGCTAAAAGTAACTGCGCACCAGCGCGCCAGCGATCAGGCTCCACCCGTCGGCGACGACGAAAAAGGCCAGCTTGAAGGGCAGTGCGACCACCGCAGGCGGCACCATCATCATGCCCATCGACATGAGGACCGCCGCGACGACCAGGTCGATGATCAGAAACGGCAGAAAGATCAAAAACCCGATCTCGAAGGCGCGCTGAATCTCGCTGAGCAAGAAAGACGGAACCAGCAACGAAAGTGCGGCATCGACAGGTGCGGCGACAATTGCCTCAGGACGCAGCGCCTGCAGGGCCGCGAACGTGTCCATGTCCAGCCGCCCCGCCATGAAGATACGGAACGGGGCAAGCGTTTCGCGGATCGCGACGTCGAGTTCGATCGTCCCTTGCGACAAAGGCTCGATCCCGCGCAGCCAGGCCTCGGTGATGACCGGATCCATCACATACCAGCTGAGAAATAGTGCCAGGCTGACGATCAGCATGTTGGGGGGCGATTGCGGCAAGCCGATCGCCTGACGAAGGATCGACAGGACCGTCACCACAAAGGGAAAGCAGGTGATGGTAATCGCAATGCCAGGCACCACGCTCAGCACCGTGATCAGCAAGAGCAACTGCACCGAGCGCCCGGCCAGGGTGCCATCGCCACCAAGATTGATCGACAGCTCCTGCGCAACTGCGGGACCTGCGGCAAGGACAATGGCCGCGGCCAGAAACAGCGCCCGCATCAGAGCCCGCCCTTGAGGTTGGCAACCTCGGTCAACCGCACCGCGAGCTGGCCGCTCTGCTCACCGTCCAGCTCCTGCAATTCGCCCCGCGCGATCAGGCGGTCGCCTACATAAAGCTCCACCATATCATCGACGCGCCGGTCGAGGGTCAGCACGGAGTCCCGGCCCATGCGCAGCAGGTCGCGGACAAGCGGCCGCGCCTTACCGACCGAAATCATGATCTCGATCGGGACCTGCGCAAAGGGGTTGTGGTCGCTGGCGTCATCCATGTTTTCGGTCCTCTTCGATCAAAGTGAAAAATCCCTGCACCGCCAAGCCGATGGCAGCGACGGCAGCATCAAGGTCGATGCGCGCCTCGGTGGCGCCCAGTCTGAGGTAAACTTGACCTTCGCCAAGCGTCGGCTCTTCGACCACCGTGATTGGCAGGCCGCTATTTTTGCCAAGAAACCCCTCCACGGCCACACGCGATGCGGGGTTCAGCACCAGGGTGACAGGTGTTTCGGCTAGTCCTTCGACCAGTGGCATCAGCGTCTCCAGAACCAGCGGACCCAGAGACGCGCGCGCCGTTGCGGGCAATAACTGCCCGACCATCCCGGCCAAAAGCGGTTCGATGGCGCGCAGGACATGCACGCGCGCCTCCTGAAAGCTGAACCCCAGCGTTTGCAGGTTGCGCGCGACATCGGCGCGGAGACGGGCCTGGTCTTCGGACTGGGCCTGTGCTGCATCCTCCCAGCCCGCCGCGTAGCCTTGCTCGTACGACGCGAGCTTGGCTTCTTCGAGGGCGCTCTGGTCCAGCGTGATGCTGGACGAGCCGGCGCGCGTGTCGTGGTCTTCGAAAACCTCAAGTTGGAGGGGGGACATCATCTGACCTCATCCTCACGCTCCATCCAACCGCGGAGCACTTCGACCGATTCCGTTTGCCGCGCCTCGATCAGGCGGCGCAGTCGGGAGACCGGGTCCTCGCCCGGCGTGTCGCCCACCCGGCGCGTCGGGGTGGAGGTCCCTTCAAGGGCCACCCCGTCGGTGGTGATTTCGCCGTTCAGGGCAGGCAACCCCCCGAGGGCAAGCGTCGAGGGAGGTGCCGGCAAAGCCAGGCGTGCCCTGCTTGAGGCCAGGATCGGGCGCAACACGAACAGCCCCAGCACCAGCGCCACGATTGCCAGAACCGCGATCTGGATGGCCGACATCGTGTCGATCGGGCCCAGGACCGGCATAAGTCCCGCCTCAGCCAGGGTTCCGTCCGAGGCGATGGCCTGAAATTCCAGCGACCGCAGCGTCAGGACGTCGCCGCGCGTCTCGTCAAGTCCCACGGCTGATGCGACCAGCTCGCGCAGCACCACAAGCTCTTCTTCGGTGCGGGGCTGCCAGACAAGTCCCCCGTCGGCACCCGCTATCATCTGCCCGTCGACCAGCACCGCGACCGACAACCGCCGCACCGCACCCGGCCCGCGCACGACTTCGCGTTGTGTCTCCGAGACTTCGTAGTTCACGCGTTCGGTGGTCTCGGTGCTTTCATTCTTTGCGCCCGCACCCCCCTGAGTGTCGCCCTCGGGCAGGTTCGATGCCACCGTGACGGCACCGCCGGCAGCCTGGTTGGATCCGCTGCGTTCTTCCGTTTCTGACGAAATCGCAACGCGCCCTTGGGGATCAAACGTGCGTTCGGTGATTTGCTCGCTGTCCGTGACAAGGTCGACGGCAACCTCGACCACCGCCTTGCCCGCCCCGACCCGCGCTGACAAAAGCCGCTCGACGTTCGATCTGATCTCTGCGGCGCGGCCTTCGGCGTCCGTGCCTTGCGTGCCGGTCTTGCCGTCGGCCGCCATCAGGCCATGAACAGCGTCAATCACCTCGACGTTCTCGGGCATCATCGACACGACTGCAGCCGCAACCAGATGCCGGATCGCCTGTGTCTGACTTTCTGTCAGGCGGGAGGATGCCGTCACGGTGACGCTGGCGGTAGGCACCATGTCCTTTTGAAACGGCTGGGCGGGTGCCTGCGCGATGTGGACGCGAGCCGAGCGTATCTGTGGATTAGCCAGGATGGTGCGGGCAAGCTCACCCTCTTTGGCGCGCCAATAGGCGGCGTCGAACATCTGGGACGTGGTGGAGAACCCCGACAGCTGGTCCAGAAGTTCGTATCCCGCACCGCCATTGGCGGGCAGCCCTTCGCTGGCTAGGGCCATGCGCAAACTGTCGCGCTGCGCCGATGGCACATGGATGGCGTCACCTTTGACCGCGTAGGCGACGCCCTGCTGTTCCAGCGCCGCGATCACCTCGCCCGCCGCCTTTGGGTCGAGGCCCGCATAAAGCAGCGACATGCCAGGCGTTGACGAGAATCGCGCCAGACCCAGGACCGCCATGAACATCGCAAGTGTCGCGCTGATCACGACGATGCGTCGCCGCATGTCCATTCCGGACCAGATTGCCGCCAGATTTTGCAACTCATTTCTCCCGCGGCCGGATTCTCCACCGCATGGACAGAGAATTGAAGGATGCGTCTTAACAATCGGTTAGTGACCTTTGATCTATTTTTGTTCTTATCGAAGCAAGGAACGCGCCATGGCCGAGACGGACCCACCGCAAGAAGCGGCACCGACACCAAAGAAATCAAAGCGACCGTTGTTGATCGGGTTGGTGCTTGCCCTTCTCGGTGGCGGCGGCGGATTCTACGTCACCTTCTCGGGGATGCTTTCTGGCGAGACGAAGGCCGAAGCCGGACATGATGCGGCGGCCAGCGCCCTTCCCGACATCGCCTTCGTTCCCGTCGATCCGATGATCATTTCCCTTGGTTCTTCGGGACAAAGCAGCCACCTGCGATTTACGGCTCAGCTTGAGGTGTCGGCCTCCCACGTCGCCGATGTGACGTTGCTGTTGCCGCGCATCATGGATGTGCTGAACGGTTATCTGCGTGCCATCGACGTTGCGGAGATCGAAGACCCGGGGGCCCTGGTGCGCATGCGGGCGCAGATGCTGCGCCGCGTGCAGATCGTTTCGGGCGAGGGTCGCGTCCGCGATCTTCTCGTCACCGAATTTGTTGTGAACTAGGGGGAAGTCGTGACCTTGATTGCAGATATCTTGCTGGCTGCTGGCGCATTCGGGGCAGCAATCTACTGCTCGATCCTGTCGGCGCGGCTGAAGAAGTTCTCGACCCTCGAAACCGGCATGGGGGGCGCGATCGCCGTCCTTTCGGCGCAGGTGGACGACATGACGCTTGCATTGGACCAGGCGCGAACTGCGGCGACCGGCTCCGCGTCTCAGCTGGAGGAACAGACCCGTCGCGCCGAAGCCGCATCGTCCCGGCTTGAGCTTTTGGTGGCGTCGCTGCACGACCTCCCGTCAGGCGACGACAAAAACACGCATGACCATGAGCCTGACGAAATGGCAGACACGGACAGGCGCATGCGCGTCGTGCGCCGGCGCATCGCCAGGCCCGAGCACGAGGCGGCTGAATGATGCGCCCTGGAGGTCGTGGTGTCTTGTGGATTCTGGCGCTGTTCCTCGCTGCCTCAGGCGCCTTGCGTGTGGGGTCTGAGGTGGGGCTCGCTTTTGCCAATGCAGCACCGGAGGCGGCAGAGGACAGCGCCGCTGCGCCGCTGGTCTGTGACCCGCCGCCCGCCGCCCTTGCCGCCGCATTGTCGGCGCGCGAGGAAAAGGTCGCCCGGTCGGAGAATGCACTTGCCGAACGGCTGGCCGCGCTGGCCTTGGCCGATGAGGCGATCAACGGTCGCATCGCGGAACTGGAAGCCGTGGAAACCAGGCTGCGCGAGACATTGGCGCTGGCTGACGGTGCCGCAGAAGACGATCTTCTGCGACTGACCGCCGTCTACGAAACCATGAAGCCCAAGGATGCCGCACAGCTGTTTGAAGCGATGACCCCCGAATTCGCCGCGGGCTTTCTCGGCCGGATGCGTCCCGACGCAGCTGCAGCAGTGTTCTCCGGCATGACGCCCGAGGCCGGTTACGCGGTAAGCGTGATCCTTGCAGGCCGCAACGCAGAGGTTCCCAAGGACTGATGCCGGCGAGGTGCGCGCGGCATGCAGCCCCACGGCCCCGTTGTGGCCGGCAAGGCCGCGAACACCTCAAAATCAGCGCGGAATTTCGTCACTGACACGGCGCAAAGGCAGGTTTCGTTAACGCCTGTCTGCAATTCTCTGACCACGCATTATCGAACGGGGCACACGCATGATCGGCATTATCGGTATCGCCGTGATCTTCATCATGGTTTTCGGCGGATATCTTCTTGCCGGCGGCAAGATGGGCATCATCCTCAAGACCCTGCCCTTCGAAATGATCATGATCGGCGGTGCCGCCCTGGGGGCGTTCCTGCTGTCCAACGACATCGCCGGCGTAAAACACACCCTGAAAGACGTCGCCAAGGTCTTCAAGGGACCGAAATGGAAACCCGCCGATTACCGCGATCTTTTGTGCCTGCTGTTTGAACTGATCCGGGTCGCGCGGTCCAACCCCATCGCGCTTGAGGAACACATCGAAAATCCCGGGGCCTCGGTGATCTTCGGACGCTATCCCAGACTGCAAAAGGACCATGAGGTCGTGGATCTGATCTGCGACACCCTGCGCGCGGCCTCGATGAACTACGACGACCCCCATCAGGTCGAAGAGGTACTCGACAAGCGGATGGAGGCCACGCAGGCCCACGCGATGCATTCAAGCCACGCCCTGCAGACCGTCGCCGATGGCCTGCCTGCCCTGGGCATCGTTGCGGCTGTTCTGGGCGTGATCAAGACCATGGGTTCGATCGACCAGCCTCCCGAGGTTTTGGGCAAGATGATCGGTGGCGCGCTTGTCGGAACCTTCCTTGGGGTGTTTCTCGCCTATGGCCTGGTTGGGCCTTTTGCCGCACGCGTGAAGGCAGTGGTGGAAGATGACGCCCATTTCTATCAGCTGATCCGTGAGGTTCTGGTGGCCAACCTGCACCGTCACGCCCCGAACATCTGCATCGAAGTGGGCAGACAGAACACTCCCGACCATGTCCGCCCCAGCTTTGGCGACATCGAAGAGGCTTTGCGCGGCCTCAAGCAGGATGCGGCGTGATGCGCCACGTTGCCTTTGCAGCCCTTCTTCTTGTGGCTGGCCCGGTGTCCGCCCAATCGGCGAAGGTCATTTCCGGCGACCATGACGACTTTTCGCGTCTCGTCGTGGAACTGCCCGCAGCCAGTGACTGGCAGGTTGGCCGCACGTCGGACGGCTATGCGCTGGCAGTGACCGATGCGCCAGACGGCTATGACCTGTCCGGCGTATTCGATCTGATCCGGCGGGACCGGCTCGCAATGGTGTCGGTCGATGCCCAAACGGGCAATCTGCAACTGGGCTTGGCCTGCGCTTGCCATGTGATCCCGTTCGAGTTTCGTCCAGGCGTGATCGTCATCGATATCCGCGATGGCGCCCCGCCCGAAGGCTCGTCGTTTGAGCTTCCCCTGGACACCCCTGCCAAGGCGGTCGCGACGCCGGAGGCTGAACCTGACGCAGCGGACGACAGCGCGAGCCCAACCGCCATTGCCAAAGCCGACCCCGACCCGCCCGAAGTCGCCCAGGATGCCGCGCCCGCTCGCCCGTCACCTTGGGTCTTTTCGACGCCCCCCGTGGCGGACCGCTTTCCCGATGCCGCTGCTGACAAAGAACAGGATCTGGGCCAATGGCCTGCACTTGAAGACGCCCTTGCCGCAGGCGCCGAGATGGGTCCCGTGACGCCGCGCAACCTTTCTGCGCCAACTGCCCCGATGGCATCGCTGCGCGATGACCTGCTCATGCAGATCAGTCGGGGTGCAGCGCGCGGCGTGGTCGATCTTGCCCCTGCCGCGCCGAGATCCCAGGAGGCCGACACGAACCCGGGTTCCGCGGGCTTTGCGCAGGTCGCCATCGACCCTATCGCCGGCATGTCGGCGACCACCATCGACGACCCCGCCTCCTCGCTGACCCCGGAAGGGGCAAACTGCATCGGCGATGACAGGCTGGGAATTGTTGACTGGGGTCGCGACGGTCCCGTTGCAGCCCAGGTGTCCGCCCTGACCGCAGGGATTGTCGGAGAGTTTGACGCCGTGAACCCCGATGCCCTTGCAAAGGCAGTCAAACTTGCGCTGCATCTTGGATTTGGCGTCGAGGCCGGTCGCATGATCGAGGTCTTTCCTGCAGCGGAACTGGCCGCTGAGGCACCTGTCTGGGCCAGCATGGGCCGGATCATCGACGGCTATCCGGATCCGACCGGGGCCTTTGCGGACATGCAGACATGTGATTCTGCGGCCGCGCTTTGGGCGGTCCTTGCGATCGAGCACGTCCCCGCAGGTGACCAGACCAACACCGACGCTGTGCTACGCAGCTTTTCAGCGCTGCCGCTGCATCTGCGACTCGCGCTGGGTCCGTCCCTTGCCCAAAAGTTCCTTGAGGTCGGCCGCAGCGATGTCGCGCAGGCGATCGGCGGCGCGATTGCGCGCGCGCCCGAAGGTGCCGGTCACGAGGCCGACTTGATCAGCGCAAAACTCGACCTGGCAAGCGGCGATCATGAAGACGCCGCCGCGCTTGCGCAGGAGGTGATCGATGATGCAGGTCCGGCTGTGCCAGAAGCCATGCTTGCACTGGTTGGCGCTGCCTTGGCCCAGGACAAACCGGTCGACAACGAGACGACAGACGCCCTTGCTGCGATTGTGCGGGAAAATCAAGGCGCACCGCTTGAGGGTGACCTGACCGAGATGCTGATCCTGGCGCTGGCAAGCCAAGGCAACGCCGACGCCGCCTTTGCGCTTTTGCCAAAGCAGCCGCAGATCCAGGGTGAACTTTGGCGCGTGCTGGCGGCCATGGGGACCGACGATGACCTGCTGAAGCATGCGGTGCTTGAGCCGGATGCAGTGCCGGCCGAGGTTACGCCAGACACCCGCACAAAGCTTGCGGAACGCCTGCGCGGCCTTGGTTTTGCGCCCGAGGCAATGCTTTGGCAGGATGCCACAGGCGTCACTCGTCCGCCCATCGACGAAGCCGTCGCCGCACCGCCCGCAGATCCCGAAGTGGCTGCCGGGGATCGTGACCGCATCCTTGCGCGCGACTGGAACGCCCTTGCCGAGGAGGGTGCGCCCGCATGGCAGAACGCGGCCCGCCATGCGGCATCCAAGGCGCCCGCCGCTGCCGGCCTCACACCACTGGCAGAGGCCGCCTCGCTTTTGGAGGACGCCGCCACGGCACGGGCGGACATCTCGGCACTTCTCTCGGCGATCAACCTGCCTGCCGTGGATTCCGGGCAAAGCCCCTGATTCGGTTACGGTTTGGAAAGGACTGACCCACTAGGGTCAGATCACGAACGGGCGGCACAAGCCCCCGGTACAGGGTGAAACCCATGCAAGATAATGACGGCATTCGAGACGCTGGGGTCGCGGTCAATGTTGGCCTGGCAGCCTTGGTATTGACGCTGTTTTCGGGTCCGGCGCTGCCCAGCCAGCCGCCACCCGATCTTTGCCTTGACGCCGCACGTGACGCATCGGCCGAAACCGGCGTGCCTTACGATGTTCTGATGGCGATTGCGCTCACCGAAACCGGTCAGCAGCGGGACGGCGTGATGGAGCCCTGGCCATGGGCCGTCCATCACGCCGGCAAAGGCCACTGGTTCGACACCAAGGCCGAGGCCGTCTCCCTGGCCGAATCCGCGCTGCAATCGGGGGCTACCAATATCGACCTCGGGTGTTTCCAGCTGAACATCCGCTGGCATGCAGGGGCGTTCCGCTCGGCCGAGGACATGCTGGAGCCTGCAAATAACGCGCGATACGCGGCCCAGTTCCTGTCCGATCTTTATCAAGAAAGTGGCGACTGGACGCTTGCAGCGGGAACCTACCATTCCCGAGATCCCGAAAACGCCGAAGTTTACCGCCTGAAGTTCGAAACCATGCTAGCGGGCCTGCAGCAGGGGGTGACGGATCCCGGTGGCCTGACGCCAGCCGTGGCTGCCGGGCCGCGCGACAATCGCTTTCCGCTCTTGCAGACCGGTGCGCCTGGCAGCATCGGGTCACTGGTGCCGCAATTTGATCCCAGCGCGCGCCTGGTCGGGGGCTGAAGCAGATGCCACCGTTCAAGATCGCCATACTTTTCCGCCCCACCATCCTTTTGGCCCTCGCGATCATGGCGATCATCGTTATGATGGTCCTGCCGGTGCCGTCATGGGTGCTGGACCTCGGCCTCGCGCTGTCGTTCGCACTGGCCATCCTGATGCTGACCGTGACGCTGTTTGTCGAACGCCCGCTGGATTTTTCGGCCTTTCCGACAATCCTGCTTGCGTCGCTGATGCTGCGCCTGTCGCTGAACATTTCCTCGACAAAGTTGATCATCGGTCAGGGCCACACCGGGACCGATGCCGCCGGGGAGGTGATCGAGGGATTCGCCAATTTCATCATGGGCGGGTCGGTTCTGATCGGCGTGGTGATCTTTTGCGTGCTGATGATCGTGAACTTCGTCGTCATCACGAAGGGCGCAGGCCGCATGGCCGAAGTCGGGGCACGGTTTGCCTTGGACGGCATGCCCGGACGTCAGCTGGCCATTGACGCCGACATGTCTGCCGGCGCAATCGACCATGCCGAGGCCAAATTGCGCCGTGAGACCGAATTGGCGGAAACGACGTTCTTCGGCTCGCTCGACGGCGCGTCGAAATTCGTCAAGGGCGACGCGATCGCGGGCCTGATGATCACGTTTCTGAACATCGTCGTCGGTCTGATCATGGGCGTTTTCGTGCATGACATGGAGGTCGGCCACGCGTTTGAGACCTATGCGATCTTGACGGTAGGCGACGGTCTGGTCAGCCAGGTGCCCGCGGTCATCATCTCGGTCGCGGCGGCGTTGCTCTTGTCGCGCGGCGGCACCAAAGGTGCGGCGGACGTCTCGTTCTTCGCGCAACTTGGCCGCTATCCCGGCGCATTGGGCACGGTTGCGCTGATCATGGCGCTGTTCGCGCTGGTGCCGGGCCTGCCGTTCGTCCCTTTCGTGCTCGGCGCAGGGGCCTTGGCGGCGGCTGCCTATTTATCCGCGCGACGCGAGGCCGCGCCGCCTGTCGTCCCCGACCTTGCCCCTGTCGCGCCACGCGCGCGCCCGATGGGTGACGTCCTCGACTTTGACGAAATCCACATCGAGTTTGCCCCGAACCTCGTCAGCATGGCGCTCGACCCCGCCACCGGGCTGGAGGCGCGGATCACCAACATGCGCGCGCATGTGGCCACTGCCTTCGGGTTGATCTTGCCCGAAATGCGCCTGACGGATGAGGCAAGCTTGCCTGCAGGCACCTATCGCATCCGCCTTCAGGGCGTGGAGCGCGCGCGTGACCGGCTCTTGTCTGACCGCGTCCTGATCCTGTTGTCGGATGGCGTCCCCGCCCCCGAGGGAGAGGACGTCAAGGAGCCGGTCTACGGCGCACCCGCAAGATGGATCCGGCCCGAAGATCAGGAAACCGCCGCGCTTGCCGGTCTTGCCGTGGTGTCTCCGACCGAGGTCCTCGCGACCCATCTTCTGGAAATCATCAAGGGCAACCTGTCGCGGCTTTTGACGCTGCGCGGCTTGCGCCGACTCCTGGATGAATTCGTCAACCTCTCCGATCCGGTCAGGGCCGAAGGGAACCGTCGCCTGCTTGATGACCTCGTGCCCGACAAGGTCCCGCAGGACCTTTTGCTGACCGTGTTGCGGCTGCTGCTGGAAGAACGCGTGTCGATCCGCAATCTGCCCTTGATCCTGGAGGCTGTCGCCGAGGCGCGAACGATGGCTTCGCCCGAGGCGGTCTGCGAGCATGTGCGCCAGCGCCTGGGGTTCCAACTGGTCGCCGAGCTGAAGCGGCAGGACGGCACCATTCCTCTGGTCCAGCTGGCCCCGGAGTGGGAAAAGGCGTTTGTTGCGCACCAGATCGAAGGCGAACGCGGCCAGCGCGACGTGGCGCTGCCGCCTGAAATCTTTTCGAAACTTGCCAATGGAATCGCAGACCGGCTGAACCGGGCGGCCGAGACCGGTGCTTTTCCCGCCCTCGTGACCTCCACCCTGCGGCGACGCTTTCTGCGTACCGTGATGGCGGCCAAAGGCCTGCAGGCCCCTGTTCTGTCCTACGAGGAAATCGGGCTGGAGGCGAAACCCGCCCTTCTGGGGCAAGTCGCCGCATGATCGACTTGATGCGCCTTCTGACCGAGGTGACGGGTCTGGCACAGGATGCCCTGTGGGGTGCGGCGCTGGTCTTCCTGCGGATGGGCGCGATGATGGCGCTGATGCCGGCCTTCGGTGAACAGATCGTGCCGATGCGCGTGCGCCTGGCCCTGACGCTGGCCTTTGCGGTGGTCGTCTATCCCGCAGTTGCCCCGGGCCTTCCCGACATTTCCCAGGGTGTTGTGCGCCCTGTTCTGGCCGAAGTGACGGCGGGACTGGCCTTCGGCATCGCGCTTCGCCTGATGATCAACGCCCTGCAGATCGCCGGGGCAATCGCGGCTCAGGCCACCACCCTGTCGCAGATGATACCGGCCGGCGGGCCGGAACCGCAGCCCGCCATGACCCATGTACTGGTCTGGGCGGGTCTGGCGCTGGCCCTCGCGCTGGACCTGCATGTCCGCATCGTCGAACTTGCGATCCTCAGCTATCAGCTAATCCCTGCTGGAACGCCCCCACATGCGGCCGACCTGTCGGCCTGGGGGCTGGGGCGCGTTTCCCACGCATTTCGCCTTGGGTTTTCGATCGCCGCACCGTTTGTCATCGCGGCGCTGATCTACAATCTGGCGCTGGGCGTCATCAACCGCGCGATGCCCCAGCTGATGGTCAGTTTTGTCGGCGCCCCGGCCTTGACGCTTGGCGGCCTGGCCCTTCTGGCATTGGCGGCGCCACTTGCGCTCGCCGCCTGGCTGGCGGCCTTCAACGAGCTGCTGGCCAACCCGATGGGTCCGCCCCGATGAGCGGCGAGGACGACCAGGACAAGGACGACAAGGAACACGACGCCAGTCAGAAAAAGCTCGACGATGCCCGCCTCAAGGGCGACATCGCGCGATCGCAGGACGTGCTGGTTGCGGCCAGTTACGTGGCGTTTCTTGGGATTTGCCTAGGGCTTGGAACACAGGCGCTATTGCAGGCCGGAACTGCGGGGGCGGTCTTTCTTGATCAGGCCGACCGGCTATCGACCTTGATGTCGCAAGGCGCTCGGGCCCCCCTGGGTGGTGTGATGGGTGCGATGCTTGTGCCGCTGACCCCATTGCTGCTTGTCCCGATGGCCGCGGTGCTTTTGCTCTTGCTTGCAACGCGCGGCCTGGTCTTTGCACCGGACAAGCTGATGCCGAAAACCAGCCGCATCTCTCCCATATCGGTTGCCGGGCAGAAGTTCGGGGCTGACGGTCTGTTCGAGTTCTTCAAGAGCTTTGTGAAACTTGTCCTGATCGGCATCTTGCTGGCATTTTTCCTGTCCTCCCGAGCGGACCGCATTCTTGCCAGCCACGCCTACGCCTCTGGCATGGCAATGGCCGAACTTTTGCGCCTGACGATGGAATTTCTGATGCTTGTGGTGCTGGTCTCGGTCGTCATCGGGGTGATCGACTACATCTGGCAGCACTTTGCATTCCTGCGCCGCAACAAGATGTCGCGCAAGGATCTGACGGACGAATCCAAGGAGTCCGAAGGCGATCCCCACTTCAAGGGCACCCGCCGGCAAAGGGCGCGAGAAATCGCCATGAACCGGATGCTGGAGGATGTCGCGAGCGCGGACGTCATCGTGGTGAACCCCACCCACTACGCCGTGGCACTGAAATGGAGCCGGGAGAAAAAGCGCGCGCCTGTCTGCGTCGCCAAGGGTGTGGACGAAATCGCCGCCCGCATCCGGGAACGCGCCGCCGCCGCCGGCGTTCCCCTGCACAGCGACCCGCCAACCGCGCGGGCGCTGCACGCGACAGTGGAGATCGGGCAAGAAATCAGCCGTGAGCACTACAAGGCCGTCGCCGCTGCGATCCGCTTTGCCGAGGCGATGCGCAAGCGGGCACGCAAGGCGGTGTTGCGATGAACCGGGACAACCTTCGCCGCCTTCTGGCGCTGTCGGCCATGGTGCAGGACCTTCGCCTTGCCGAACTTTCGCAGGCCGAGGCGGCACGATCGGCCAGTGTCGCGGCACTTGCGCGGCTGGACATGCCGTCTCCAGATGTCGATCTTGATCCGGTGGCAGCGGGCCGTGCGCAAGTCAGCTATGCACGCTGGGCCGATGTGCGACGCAATGACCTGAAGATTACGATAGCGAGACAAACCGAGATCTGTGTTGCAGCGCAGGATCTGGCGCGAACGGCCTTCGGTCGCCAGCAGGCGCTGATCGCCGTGGCTGAACGTGTGGCGGCGGTCAGAAAGCGCCCCTGATGCGGCCAATCGGCCCTGTCCCGCCCCCGATGCCGCGCACCCTGCCCGCCTAGTCGCGCGCGAGCCCGGCAATGACCCGCCGCGCCGCCGCCATCACCGGTGGAATGGTTTCTTGCAGGATCGCAATCCGGTCAAAACGGTCCAGGTCCGCCAGGACTGCCTGGCGCAGCGACGCGCCGAACGCCTGCCGCAGTTCGGTGCCGATGTTGAACTTGCAGACGGAGGTCTGTCGCGCCAGCGTCCGGCGCAGCTCAGGCGTGATGCCCGAACCGCCATGAAGGACCAGCGGCAAATCCGGCGCTTCTGCCCTGATGCGCTGCAAAAGGCCCATGTCGATCTCGGCCCCAGCCTGCATCATGAGGTGCTTGTTGCCAACGGACACCGCCAGCGCGTCAACCCCTGTTTCCGCCACAAACTGCGCGACCGTCGCGGGGTCTGTCCCCCGCGATTGCGCCCCGCTGGCATAACCGACGTAACCAAGCTCTGCCTCTACCGACACCCCCGCAGCATGCGCCATCACGACGATTTCTGCGGTGTTAGTGACGTTTTCTGCAAAAGGCAGGGCTGACCCGTCATACATCACCGACGTAAAACCCAGGTCGATGGCGGCGCGACAAACATCAAGAGATTCGCCATGATCAAGATGCGCAACCACAGGAACCGTTGCGTGTTCCGCCAGATGCCGGAACATCGCGCCCAGCACCGCCAGCGGGGTATGCGCGCGACAGCCCGGCCCCGCCTGCAAGATCACCGGCCGCATTTCAGCCTCTGCTGCCATGACATAGGCGCGGGCATCCTCCCACCCGAGCACGACCAGACCAGCCACTGCGGTTCCATCGGCAAGGCAGGGACGCAGCACCTGATCCAGCGTCGCGACGGTCATTTGAACTTTGCGATCATGTCCTTGATCCCGGGAATCGTTTCGATCTGATCTGCGTGACTGGGTTGGAAATACTGCACCAGCGACCGCTGGCTGAGCCCGCCAAGAATGGTGAAATAGTACATCTCATACCCCGGCAACACGCAGCAGGGATGATAGCCCGAGTCGATCCCGATCGTTGATCCGTCCACGATATGATAGGCGTCCCCGGGCTTGCCGTCCTCGCGCTGCAGCATCTGCAAACCGGACCCATGGGGCGGGTTGAAGCGGAAGTTATAGACCTCGTCATGCCGCGTTTCAATCGGCAGGCGGTCCGTGTCGTGCTTGTGGCTGGGAAATCCGGACCAGCCACCCGCGCCTACCGTGTAAAGCTCCGACACCAGCAGCCGCCCGACCCTGTCGCGATAGCGCTGGCCAAGGATATGCTTGATTTTGCGGTGCGTCTTGGTGTCGTCGGACCCGTATTGCACGGGGTCAATCTCGTCAGAACGGATCGCAAAGGCCGGAAGGGCGGTATCGAACCGCGCGCCTGCGACAAACACCTCGGCCTGATCGGATATACAGGTGATCCGCGCAGGGCGACCCGATCCCACATAGACCCCCTCGGGCTCACCGTCCCAGACATTCAGGCGCCGCTTGCCGATAGCGGCAAAGGTGGTGTCGTCGACGCCGATATCAACGGTCCCGGTCGCGGGAACGATGCAGGTCTCATAGCCCGGCACAACGGATTGAAATGTCTCGCCTTGTGCAAGCTTCACGATGTTGAAATAGACCAGCGGCACCAGCGGATGGTCGGCATCGACGATGGGCTGATTGTGGTTGTCATGCGGGGCGATATGCATGCCGTCTCCTAATGCTGGGCCATAAACGTCTCTAATGTCGCTGAATCGGGCGAGGCCGGCGCGCAGCCGATGCCCGACACGATGATCGCGGCTGTTGCCGAACCGCGTCTGACGGAGGCGTCAAGGGTGTGTCCTTTGGCCAACCCGGCCAGCAGCCCGCCCATGAAACCATCCCCCGCCCCAGTCGGCTTCAACGCGGTTACCGGGTAGATGCCGGTCGTAAACTCATAGTCCGCGGTCAGCGTCACGGATCCAGCCGCACCCTTTTTGTAGATGGCAATCAGGGCTGTTTCACGCGCGATCCGCCGTGCCAGCATCAGGCCGTCGGCA
Source organism: Rhodobacterales bacterium (assembly GCA_031426185.1). Lineage (GTDB taxonomy): Bacteria > Pseudomonadota > Alphaproteobacteria > Rhodobacterales > Rhodobacteraceae > JAJNPS01. The sequence goes on from JANPKV010000066.1 coordinate 21,218, forward strand.
CCGCGCGCAAGCAGGTCGAACTCCTCGTCGTTCCCGATTACGATATCTGCCTCATGTGCTGCCATCAGGCATGTTTCGGCAGCCTCATTGCGACTGGTCCAGGAATAGGCGCGATAGTCGATATCGACCGCCACCAAGGCGCCAGCCCGTTTCGCCCGCTTGATCGCAAGAATGCTTGCCGCGCGCGACGGTTCAGCCGCCAGCGCCGTCCCCGTGACCACCAGTGTGGCAAGCGGGGCAAAATCCACCGCCATGACATCCGCCTCGGTCAGCGCAAAATCGGCCGCATTGTTGCGGTACAGCACAGTCTGGCAACCCTCGGCCCGAGTTTCTGTCACCGCAAGCGACGTCCGCTCACCGCCCGAGATCGACCTTACATGCTGCGTGTCCACCCCATAACGCGTCAGTTCCTTCCGACAATAGCGCCCGACCGCGTCATCCGACACGCAGGACAACAGGCCGACCTCGATCCCCTGTCTCGCCAGCGCCGCTGCGATGTTGCCCGCGGACCCGCCGATGGCCGACACATAGCGCTCCGCATCTTCGATCTGCGCGCCTGGGGGATCTGCATACAGGTCCATGCCGACCCGTCCCAGCACCAGAAATCGCGCCAGACGCATGCGATTCCAAAGCCGCGCCGTCACGACCGACCCCGGGCGTACCAAGATTTGCGATTGACCTTTATCATGGGGTGACGATACTCATTTTGCAACCGGTTGCAAACGGTTTTGACAAGGGGCGCTTCATGCGGGAAATCGGCATCGGGATTGTCGGCGGCGGTTATATGGGCAAGGCCCACGCCGTTGCGATGTCTGCTGTCGGCGCCGTGTTTGAAACCGACCTGCGCCCAAGGCTGGAGATGGTGGCGGCAACTTCCGAAGCTTCCGCCGAACGTTACCGCCGCGCCTACGGCTTTCGCCGGGGCACAGGCGACTGGCGCACCCTGGTTGCCGATCCCCTGGTTGAGGCGGTCGTGATCGCCAGCACCCAGGATACCCATCGCGCGATTGCCGAGGCAGCCTTTGCATTGGGAAAGCCCGTCTTTTGTGAAAAGCCCTTGGGCGCAAACCTTGATGACAGCCTTGCCATGGTTGCCGCTGCCGAGCGGTCGGGCTGTCCCAACATGGTCGGCTTCAACTATATCCGCACGCCGGCGTCGCAGTATGCGCGCGCATTGGTTGCCGCAGGCGAGATCGGCACCATCACCTGGTTTCGTGGCGAACATACTGAGGATTTCGACAGCGATCCCGACAAGCCCGCGACCTGGCGCAGCCACGGGGACGCCAATGGCACGATGGGCGATCTGGCCCCGCATATGATCAACGCGGCCCTCGCCCTGATCGGACCCATCGCCCGCCTGACCGCGGACATGGCCACCGTCCACAAGACACGCCCCGGCAAGGATGGCCCGGTAACCGTCACCAATGACGACATCGGCCAGTTCCTCTGCCGGTTCGAGAACGGCGCGCTGGGCCATCTGAGTTTCAGCCGCGTCGCGACAGGGCGAAAGATGGGCTATGCTTATGAAATCACAGGTACAAAAGGCGCGATCCGGTTTGATCAAGAGGATCAGAACTCCCTGTGGCTTTACAAGGCTGATGGACCGGAGGCCGAACGCGGTTTTCGCAAGGTCTTGACAGGCCCTGCGCACCCCGACTTTCTCCCCTTTTGCCAGGGCCCCGGCCACGGGACCGGCTATCAGGACCAGATCATCATCGAGGCGCGGGATTTCCTGCGCGCAATCGAAACCGGCACGCCGATCTGGCCGACCTTTCGCGATGGGCTACAAGTCATGCATGTTGTCACCGCCGCCCTTGCCTCCGCCGCGTCCGGGCAATGGGTCAATCTTTGAAGGAGTATCCATGATCCGCATCGGAAATGCCCCCTGTTCCTGGGGCGTCGAATTCGCCAGCGACCCCCGCAACCCCGATTGGCGGCGCGTCCTGTCCGATTGCGCCACGGCAGGTTACAAGGGTATCGAACTTGGCCCCGTCGGCTTCATGCCCGAAGACCCCGCCATCCTCAGCGAGGCGCTGGCGGAAAATGACCTGACACTGATCGGGGGCGTGGTTTTCCGTGCGTTTCACGATCCGGCCGCCTGGGACGACGTCTGGGATGGCGCGATGCGGACCTGCAAGGCGCTGGTCGCTCATGGCGCAAAACACCTGGTTCTGATCGACAGCATTTCGCCGCGCCGCGCCCCGACCGCCGGTCGCGCCGCCGAGGCTGAGCAGATGGACGTCGCCGAATGGCGGGCCTTCACCGATCGCATCCGGACCGTCGCCAAGCTGGGCGTCGATCATGGTCTGACCGTCGGCATTCATGCCCATGCCGCAGGGTTCATCGATTTCGAGCCGGAACTGGAGCGTCTGCTCGACGAGACCGACGAAGACCTGCTCAAGATCTGCTTTGACACGGGCCATCATTCCTACGCGGGATACGACCCCGTGGCCTTCATGCGCCGCCATATCGGGCGCATATCCTACATGCACTTCAAGGACATCGATCCGGTGGTCAAGGCGCGCGCCGTGGCCAACCGCACCGGCTTTTATGACGCCTGCGCCGAGGGCATCTTCTGCAACCTCGGCAAGGGAGACGTGGACTTTCCGCAGGTCCGCAAGATCCTGCTCGAGTCCGGTTTTGATGGCTGGTGCACGGTCGAACAGGACTGTGATCCGGCCGGCCCGACCTCACCCGTCGACGACGCGACCGCCAACCGGAACTATCTTACCTCAATCGGATTCTAGGGGACGCGTCATGACGAAATTGAACTGGGGCATGGTGGGCGGTGGCGACGGCAGCCAGATCGGTCCTGCCCACCGGCTGGCTGCAGGTCTTGATGCGCATTTCGACTTTGTCGCGGGCGCGCTTGACCATGACCCGGCGCGCGGTCGTGACTTTGCTCAAAGGCTGGGGATAGCGCGCGACCGAGCCTATGGAGACTGGCGCGAGATGCTGGCCGGTGAGGTCAATCGCCCCGACCGCGTCGACCTTGTCACCGTGGCAACCCCGAACTCCACCCATTACGAGATCACCAAGGCCTTCCTGGAGGCCGGGATCAACGTGCTTTGCGAAAAGCCGATGACCGTGACCGAGGCTGAGGCCGAGGATCTGGTCCTGACAGCGCGCCGCACCGGCAAGATCTGTGCCGTCAACTATGGCTATACCGGCTACGCGCTGGTGCGCCACATGCGGGCCATGGTGGCGCGGGGCGATCTGGGCAAGGTCCGCCTTGTCGTCGCCGAGTTTGCCCATGGACACCACGCCAATGCCGCGGACATGGACAACCCGCGCGTCCGTTGGCGTTATGATCCGGCACAGGCGGGTGTTTCCGCGCAATTTGCCGATTGCGGCATCCACGCCCTGCACATGGCAAGTTTTGTGACGGGACAGGAGGTTGCCACCCTGTCCGCCGATTTTGCATCCTGTCTGGACGGGCGTGTGCTGGAAGACGACGCGATGGTCAACTTCCGCATGGATCAAGGCACCGTCGGGCGGCTTTGGACGTCGTCCGTCGCGATCGGCCGCCAGCACGGGCTGACAATCCAGGTCTTCGGCGAAACCGGTGGCCTGCGTTGGGCGCAGGAACAGCCGAACCAGCTGTATTACATGCCGCTGGGCCAGCGCTTGCAGGTCATTGAGCGCGGCGAAGGTAACCTGTCGCCCGAGGCCGACCGCGCCTCTCGCGTGACGGTCGGTCATGCCGAAGGCATGCCGCTGGCCTTTGGCAACATCTACCGTGACCTTGCTGAAAGCCTGATCGCCTCGCGGGACAACCGCGACCCCGACCCTGCGATCAGCCTGTATCCACGTGCCGAGGACGGCTTGCGGTCCATTTCTGCGATCCACGCCGCCGTCGCATCGGGCGCGCAAAAGGGCACCTGGGTCGACGCAAGGCCCAAACTGTTCTGCTAGGGCAGCGGGCGCAGCGTCCCGCGCTCCACGATGTGACACTCAAAAACCCGGGCCTCGGGCAATCGTTCGGGGTCCGCCAGCGCCGACATCATCAGATCGACCGATGCGTCGATGATGGCGCCGAATGGCTGGTGGATCGTTGTCAGGTCGATGTTGCCCCAGCCCGACATCTCCATATCGTTCAATCCGATAAGACCGATATCGCGCGGCACCACCAGCCCCGCATCCCGCGCCGCTGCCAGTGCACCGATCGTCAGAACATCATCGGCGCAGAAATAGGCCTCGACGTGTGGACCCCGCAACGAACGCGCCATCTGGTCTCGGCCGGCAGTAAAACTGTAGGCCTCGCCAAAGGAATAGGCGATGGATGCAGCCTCACCAGCACCTTCCCTGAACCCTTTGAGCCGGTCTTGCGTCGTCGAGGCGGTCGCAGGGCCCCCAAGGAAGCCGATTTTTCGATACCCGCGGGCAAGCAGTGTCTGCGCCGCCATCTGCCCGGCCCTGACGTTGTCGATCCCGACGACATTGACCGCGCCAGCCTGTCCCGCCCTCCCGAACGCATGCACCACCGGCAGCCCGGTCTGAGCGAAGGCCTCGGCAAATCCGGGCGGCAGTTCGGACGACGCCAACACCACGCCATCCACCGAATAGGACCGCAACAACTGCACCGACCGCGCCGGGTCAGTTTCGTCCGTGAGGTTGATCAGCAAGGGGCGCAGGCCACGCTCTTGCAGCCCGCGCGTGAAGAGATCGAAGATTTGCAGAAAGGCCGGGTTGTGAAAATTGTTCGACACCAACCCGATCATCTGCGTCTGCCCTGTCGTCAGGCTGCGCGCCAGGATGTTCGGACTGTAGCCAAGCGCCTGGGCCGCCTCTTCGACCTTGGCGCGGGTTCTGGCCGATACCGAAGCACCCTTGGTATAGGTCCGCGACACCGCCGCGCGCGACACCCCGGCGCGTTCAGCCACCTGTTTCAGCGTCACCAATTTGTCCTGAACCTTTCCGATCGTATCGCGCCCGACATCACCTGACAGGGTTAGCGTTCTCTGCCCGATATGTCATGGATCAATGACGGTCGAGCCGTCCCCCCGTAGTTTCTGGAGATCAGCAGCCGTCCAGCCCAGCGGCGGATGGCGTCCCAAGGCGTCCCAAGGCGTCACAATTTGGCCGCCGATTCGCTGCAAGCCTGCCGGACTATTCGGAAAAAGTTTATCCGTCGGGCCTTTCATCCGACGGTTGCAGTACCTACAACCTGCAAGGGCTCAGACCAGCCCTGTCGGTGAATTCGACGGTCTCCGGGAAATTCTTCTGTCAGAAATTCTCGACTCTTGCGGCAATATTCTACTTACTCAATCGTGCTGAACAAGGTGTCTTCCGTGATCCCATTCAACTCGCCCCCCGTCTTTGGAAGCGAACTCACCCATATCGCGGCGTCTCTCAAAAGCGGTAAGCTTTCGGGAGACGCGATGTATGGACGCAAATGCGAAGCCTGGTTTGTCGCAGCCCTGAAGGCGCCCAAGGCCCTTTTGACACCGTCCTGCACACATTCGCTTGAAATGGCGGCGCTGCTTCTCAACATCGCGCCGGGCGACGAAGTGATCATGCCGAGCTACACTTTTGTCTCCACTGCCAACGCCTTTGCGCTCCGCGGCGCGACAATCGTGTTTGTCGACATCCGGCCCGACACCATGAACATCGACGAGACCAAGATCGAAGATGCGGTCACTCCGAAAACGCGGGCGATCGTGGTCGTGCATTACGCCGGCGTTGGCTGCGAGATGGACGTGATCGGCGAGATCGCGCAACGACACGGGCTTGCCGTTATCGAAGATGCCGCCCAAGGGATTCGCAGCAGCTTTCGGGACAAGCCCTTGGGGACGTTCGGCGCAGTTTCCGCGTTCAGTTTCCACGAAACAAAGAACATCACCAGCGGCGGCGAGGGTGGCTTGACGGTCGTCAACGATCCAAAGTTGATCGAAAGGTCGGAGATCATCCGAGAAAAAGGAACAAATCGCAGCCGGTTCTTTCGCGGGCAGGTCGACAAGTATTCCTGGGTCGATGTCGGCAGCAGCTATCTTCTGAACGAAATCAGCGCTGCCTATCTCTGGGCGCAGCTCGAGGCGATCGATACGATACAGGCCAGGCGCATGCAGATCTGGGAGACCTACCGCAGCGCACTTCAGCCTTTGGCGGACTCTGGCCGGATAGAATTGCAGTCCATACCCCAGCATACACAACACAATGCCCACATGTTCTATATCAAGTGCCGTGACGGTGAAGATCAGATTTCATTCTTACAGTTTATGAAAGATCAGGGTGTAATCACCGCATCGCATTATGTTCCGCTGCATTCTTCTTATGCTGGCTCTAGACTTGGGCGCTTTCATGGCTCGGACAACTTTACAACAAGCGAAAGCGCCAGGCTAACGCGGCTGCCCTTGTACTTTAATATGTCAGATGACCAGGCCGACCACGTTATCATGACAACGATCAAGTTCTTTGGGTCTGAGAGCGCCGGGCGAGCTTCATCGGGTCGACGTTCCGATAAAGCACAGGATATCAACGAAGCGCGCGGAGCTAAAGGCGCTTTACATTGAAAACAGGGCCAGGAACACATCTCGCTGTAGTGCAGTTCGCCGGAGACTTTCATGAAGTGGTAGGACGCCGCGACGCTGGACTGCCAGAAACCTATTTTGCGCAATATTATTCGGTCCGCGCGGTAGAACAACAGATCAGTTCGTTTGATTCGGTGACCGTAATTGTCTGCTTGACTAACCAGAGTTATGATGTCGTCGAAAAGAATGGCCTTCGTTCAATCGGACTTGGGCTATCGCACAGTTTCAGTGACGATGAGGTAATCAACGCGCTTAAGACAGTGAATCCGACGCACATCATCTTTCGAACGGTACAACGCAATGCGATGTCTTGGGCAGCACGAGAAGGCAAAGAGATCATTTGCATTCTCGCGGAATCGATAACAAATGTAGGCTGGAGAAGTAGGCTTCGCAATTTGAGGCTTGGGTGGATCCTAAGGTCAAAAAAGATAAGATGGGTTGGCGCTTATGGTGTCGCCTCGGCAAAAGCTTACGCGGCTTATGGGGTAAGTGCTTCAAAGATCGTCCCTTGGGATTTTTTCCACACCGAGCCAACCCAGACCTTCCCGGCCAAGACTCTGTCTGAACCGGGGTCAGGCAAAGTTCTTTTTGTCGGGTCAATGTCGATGGAGAAAGGTGTCGATGATCTCGTGGCTGCGTTTGCGATTCTGGGCAATTCCCACCCCGGGATGAGCCTCACGCTTGTTGGCAAGGATGAGAATGACCGTATAGCTCGTTTACTTGCATCAGGGCCTAATAACTTTGAGCATACCCAAATCCCGTTTGTTCCAAACCATCTTCTTGAAGAGTTCATGTCGGAATTCTCAGTGATTGTTGTGCCGTCACGACACAGTTACCCGGAGGGACTCCCGTTGGTTCTGACCCACGCAATGATGGCAAAAGTGCCAGTCGTTTCGTCAGATCATCCAATGCTGATGAGTGTCTTGCGCCACAAAGAGAATGCCATGATCTTTCCTCAGGGCCAGTCAAAAGCTCTGGCAGGTTGTATTTCTGAATTACTCGGCAATGCTGACCTTTACAGTCGCTTGTCGCAATCATCTGATGAGTCTTTCAAGAAAATGGCGTTACCGGTTAAATTTCATCATCTCTGTGATTACGGATTTGAGCGTGGCACTCCCGGAGAAGACTGGCTGCGGTCGAACACACTCAAAACATTACACGACTGATCTAAATCGGCCTTCGTGTCCTTTTCACCTTTTCAGCAACTCCCGCAACTCATAAATCAGCTGCAGCGCTTCAATCGGCGTCAGCGTATCCGGCTCTACGTCTTTCAGCCTCGCCTCCACCACGGAGGTCTTCGCCGCGGCAGCCGCAGGCGCCACCCGGAATAGCGGCAAATCGTCGATCAGTGTCTTTTGCCGACCGGGCCCTTCTCGTTCGCCCTTTTCCAGCGCCTCGAGCACGACCTTCGCCCGCTCCACCACGGCGGTCGGCAATCCTGCCAGTCGCGCGACCTGCACGCCGTAGGATCGGTCCGCCGCTCCGCGCTTGACCTCGTGCAGGAAAATGACGTCGCCATGCCATTCCTTGACCGTGACCGTCGCGTTCTCCACGCCCGCCAGCTTTCCCGCCAGCGCCGTCATCTCGTGATAATGCGTGGCGAACAGGGCGCGACACCTGTTCACGTCATGCAGATGCTCCAGGGTGGCCCAGGCGATGGACAATCCGTCATAAGTCGCCGTTCCGCGACCGATCTCGTCAAGGATCACCAATGCGCGGTCATCGGCCTGATTGAGGATCGCGGCCGTTTCGACCATTTCAACCATGAAGGTCGACCGCCCGCGCGCCAGATCGTCCGCAGCGCCGACGCGGCTGAAAATCTGACTTACCAAGCCGACATGCGCTGACTTGGCAGGCACAAAAGATCCAACCTGCGCCAAAAGGGCGATCAGCGCATTCTGCCGCAGAAAGGTGGACTTTCCTGCCATGTTCGGCCCGGTCAGCAGCCAGATCGCCGGCGTTGAGGCATCGGTCAGGACGCAGTCGTTGGACACAAACGGACCCGCACCCTGCCGTTGCAGGGAGCGCTCCACCACGGGATGCCGCCCGCCCGTCACCCCAAAGGCGCGGCTGTTGTCTACCACGGGGGCTGTCCAGTCCTCAGCCACCGCAAGGTCCGCAAGGGCCGCTGCCAGATCGACCTCCGCCAGCGCGCGAGCCGTCGCACCAATCGCGGACGCATGTTCCAGGACAGCCCCTTTCAGGCCTTCGTAGTGACGTTTTTCCAGTGCGGTGGCGTGGTTTCCCGCATTCAGGATCTTTGTCTCCAGCATTGAAAGGTCCACCGTCGTGAACCGCACCTGCCCCGCCGTAGTTTGCCGGTGGATGAACGTCTCGTTCAGCGGGGACGACAACATCCGTTCGGCATGCGTCGCGGTTGTCTCGATGAAGTAGCCAAGCACGTTGTTATGCTTGATCTTCAAACCGCCAATCCCCGTCGCCGCCACGAAGTCCGCCTGCATCCGCCCGATGACGCTCCGCCCTTCGTCGCGAAGCGCACGCGTCTCGTCCAGTTCCGCATCAAACCCGGTCGCGACAAACCCACCGTCGCGCACCAGCAAGGGGGGCTCTGCCACCAGCGCCTTGTCCAGCAGCGCGATCAGGTCGGCGTGCCCGACCAGGTCGCGGGCCGCATCGCCAAGCAGGCCCTGCATCCCTTCCACAAGGCGCGCGATCCCTGCCGCTTGTTCCAGCCCGACACGGATCGCCACAAGATCGCGCGGCCCGCCCCTGTCCAGTGCCAGCCGCGACAGCGCCCGGTCCATGTCCGGCACCCGGCGCAGAGCAGCGCGCAGATCGCCGCGCAGGCCGGACGCCTGCACCATTTCGGCAACCGCAGCCTGGCGGGTGTGGATGACCGCCAGATCGCGCGACGGTGCAGCCAGTCGCCGATCCAGCAGACGCGCACCCCCCGACGTCACTGTCCGATCGACGGCAGCCAGCAACGACCCTTCCCGCCCACCGGACAAGGCGGATGAAACTTCCAGATTCCGCCGGGTCGCGGCATCGATCTGGACCAGCCCGCCAGCCTCTTCCCTGACGGGACTGCGAAACAGCGGCACGGCCCCCTTTTGGGTCACATCCAGATAGTCGACCAGCCCGCCCATCGCCGCGACTTCGGCCCGGTCGAACGCGCCGTAGGCATCCAGGCTGTCGACCTGAAACAAACCGCACAATCGACGTTCAGCCCTGACGCTGTCAAAACTGGACCGCGCAAGCGGTGTCAGCGCGGCCCCCAGATCAGCGATTATGGCGGTCACATCAGCCCCGTGGCCCTCTGCCACCAGCACCTCGCGCGGGGCCAGCCGCGCCAGTTCGGGTCCCAGCCGCAACAAGGGGCAGGCCATCACACGCAACTCTCCGGTCGAAATATCCGCCCAGGCCAGCGCAGCCTCGTCGCGCACCTGCGCATAGGCCGCCAGATAATTGTGCCGCCGTGGCTCCAGAAGCGCGTCTTCGGTCAGCGTGCCTGGCGTGACCAGCCGGACGACCGCGCGTTTGACAACCGATTTGGACCCACGCTTTTTCGCTTCGGCGGGATCCTCCATCTGCTCGGCGATGGCAACGCGAAAGCCTTTGCGGATCAGGGTCAGCAGATACCCCTCGGCCGCATGCACCGGCACGCCGCACATCGGGATATCAGCACCCTGGTGAAATCCGCGCTTGGTCAGCGCGATGTCCAATGCCTCGGCTGCGGCCCTGGCATCGTCAAAAAACATCTCGTAGAAATCGCCCATGCGATAGAACAAGAGCGCGCCGGGATTTTGCGCCTTGATCCCCAGATACTGCGCCATCATCGGCGTCGTGGCGTCGTCCGTCATCATTGCCCCCGGATCAGGGGGCAACCCTACAAGGCGGGCTTTGGGGCGGCAATGCGTCCCGCGACGGGTTCAGTGTGTCAGTGCCTGATCGCCCCAGATCGCCTTGACGCGCGCATCCCGCCCGCAGGATTTGCGATAGAACTTGTAGGCGTTCGACTGCTTTTTCGGTCCCGCGCGGGTCAGGACGATATTCGTGCCCTTGTAGTAATCCTGGTGGTACGCCTCGGCCATCCAGAACGTCTTGGCGGCCTTGACCGGCGTCACGATCTTCTGGCCCAGCACCGCCTCGGCATCCGCGACCGCCCTTTGTGCCGCAGCCTTTTGCGCGGAGTTCGTAACGAAAATTGCTGTCCGGTAGGCATTTCCACGGTCGCAGAACTGCCCCCCCGCATCCAGCACATCGACCGACCGCAGGAACTTGGCGATCAGGTCACCGTATGAGATGACCGAATTGTCAAAGGTGATCTCCACCGCCTCATAATGGCCTTCGTGGTCCTCATAGGTCGGATTCTGGCTGTTGCCGCCGGTGTAGCCAGACACGACGTTCTTCACGCCAGGGACCTTTTCAAAATCCGATTCGACACACCAGAAGCAGCCCCCCGCGACGATCGCCTTTTCGGTCGCGGCGTGGGTCGGCAACGCCAGAAAAAGGCTCAGGACAATCGTCAGCAAGATCGCGGCACCGGTACTCAGGCGTTCCATGTGGTCTCTCCCATTCAATGCCCCTACCTTCCCCGCCAGCGCGATCCGCGCAATTCACCCCCGCGTGAGGTCACGCAAGGGTGATGCGCCCCCTTGGCCTTGCCCTCGTCGCGCAATAGCGTGGCGCAAAGAGGAGTCTGCCAATGACCGACAACGTTTCGACCCATCAGGCCGAAGAGGATGCCCGCAACGAGGCCATCCGGATCTGGGTCAACGGCCAGATCGTCCCCAAGGCGCAGGCCATGGTGTCGGTCTACGATTCCGGCTTCATGCTGGGCGACGGCGTGTGGGAAGGGATCCGGCTTTACAACGGCACCTGGGCCTTTCTCGATGAGCATATCGACCGCCTGTTCGAGGCTGCAAAAGCCATCGACCTTGACATGGCACGCAGCCGCGAGGACGTGAAAAAGGCAGTGTTAGACACACAAATGGCCAATAGCATGACCACCGACGCCCACGCCCGGCTGATGGTAACGCGCGGGGTCAAGACACGGCCCTTTCAGCACCCGAAACTCAGCCAGCAGGGCCCGACCATGGTCATCATCATGGAGCACAGCCGCCAGAAACTGCCCCGTCCGATCAAGTTAGCCACCGTGCCGCATCTGCGCGGCCTGCCGATGACGCAAGACCCGAAATTGAACAGCCATTCCAAGCTGAACTGCATCCTTGCCTGTATCGCCGCAGAAAAGGCCGGCGCAGACGAGGCGCTGATGCTGGACATCCATGGCTTTGTGAACACCACCAACGCCTGTAACCTGTTCATCGTGCGCAAGGGGCAGGTCTGGACCAGCACCGGGGACTACTGCATGAACGGCATCACGCGCCAAAAGGTGATCGACCTTTGCCGTGCCAATGACATCCCGGTGTTTGAGCGGAACTATTCGCTTGTCGACACCTATTCTGCGGACGAGGTGTTCCTGACCGGCACCTTCGGCGCTCAGACGCCGGTTGGCAGCATTGACGGGCGGACCATCGGAAATGGGCAGATCGGCCCTGTGACGGAACGCCTGCGCGCGCTATACAAGACCTTGGTGGGCGGCTGAACGCCCCGACGCCAGAGGACGCACCGATGCTGACCAAAGATCGCTCTCAACAGCTCGTCAACCAGACCTATTTTTCGGCCGACACCTGCGACATCGAGGAATTTGCGGCTCTGTGCCAGCAAAAGACGGTCCTTGCCGACTACCCGCTTGCGGCCGATCTGCAAAAGGGCGTTCTCATCTACGACTGCCATTCCTTGCGCGAACGGATCGGCGATCCGGAGTACGACCAGATGCTGCGTGCCGAATGGGCAGAGGCGATGGCCAATGGGCCGGGCGTCGTCGTCCTGGCGGGGGCGGAAACCGATCACGCGATGCTCGACCGTGCCTCCGCGATGTTTCGCGACATGATCGAAACGCAAAAGCGCGACGGAACCGGGGGTGGTGATCATTTCGCCAAGCCCGGTGCCAATGACCGCGTGTGGAACAGTCTTGAAAAGCATTGCCTCGCGGATCCGGACAACTTTGCCCGCTACTACGCCAACCCCTTCCTCGCACTGATCAGCCAGGCGTGGCTGGGCCTCTTTTACCAGGTTACGGCGCAGTTGAACGTCGTCAATCCGGGCGGCGCAGCGCAATCGCCGCATCGCGACTATCACCTTGGTTTCCAGACCGCAGCCGAGGTTGCCCGCTATCCCCGCCATGTCCACCTGATGTCGCCGCTTTTGACTCTGCAGGGCGCAATCGCCCATGTGGATGCGCCAATGGAGGCGGGCCCGACCCTGCTTTTGCCGCATAGTCAGAAATACGCACCCGGCTACATGGCGACCGGCCGGGTAGAATTTCGCAGCTACTTCGACACCCATGCGGTGCAACTGCCCTTGGCCAAGGGCGACATGCTGTTTTTCTCCCCGGCGCTCTTTCATGCCGCGGGCACGAACCGGTCCGCGGATATCAAGCGGATGGTGAACCTTTTTCAGGTGTCCTCGGCCTATGGACGGTCCATCGAAACGGTCGACCGGACCCGCATGGTCAAGGTGCTGTATCCGGCTCTCCTGGCTGCCCGCGCCAATGGCAGTCTGACGCCCGACCAGATCGCCAACGCCATTGCCGCCAGCGCCGAAGGCTATCCCTTTCCGACCAACCTCGACCGCGATCCGCCGATCGGCGGGCTGGCCCCGCAGTCACAGGCAGGCCTTGTACAAGAGGCGCTTGCGGGCGGCTGGGCGCCAGATCATCTGAACGCGGAACTGGACCGTCGCGCCGCCAGACGCCTGGCATGAGGCCGGCGCCGCACGTGCGCGCAGCCACGTCACGACGCGACACGTACCCGCGTGGCGTTTGCAAAACAGACGTAGGAAACTGATGAACATTGCCATGTGGTCCGGTCCCCGGAACCTCTCGACCGCCCTGATGTACAGCTTTGCCGCACGGGGTGATTGCGCCGTCTGGGATGAGCCGTTTTATGCAGCCTATCTGGCCGCGACGGGCATGGAACACCCGATGCGCGACGCCGTGATAGGAGCAGGCGAAGTGGATGCCATACGCGTCGCCGCGCGCTGTCTGGGCGCGGCGCCGGACGCAAAGCCGATCTTTTATCAAAAGCACATGACGGTGCACATGATGCCCGAATTTGACCTGGGTTTCATGCGCGGCCTCACGAACGTGTTCCTGATCCGTCACCCGGCCCGCGTCATTGCAAGCTATGCCAAAAAGCGCGAGGCACCGACCTTCATGGATATCGGCTTTGTCCAGCAGGCGCGGCTTTTCGACCAGGTCGCAGACTGGCAGGGTCAGGCCCCCATGGTCATCGATTCCGCCGACATACGTCTCGATCCGAGGGCGTCGCTGACGGCACTTTGCGATGCCCTGGGAATCGCCTTTGTCGAAAGCATGCTGTCGTGGCCCGCAGGCCCGAAACCCTACGACGGCATCTGGGCACCGCACTGGTACAACGCCGTCCACGCCTCAACCGGTTTCGACAAGGCCGAAGACGACCTGCCGGACCTGCCCGATACCTACCGTCCGCTTCTCGAGGCGGCACTGCCATATTACGACCATCTGGCCCGACACGCTGCTGCCAAGGGGAAGTCGGCACGGTGAAAAAGCTCCTGCAGACTTGCGGCGTTCTGATCGCGGTTGTCGGCTGGGCGGGCATCGCAGGGGCCCAAGGGCTGGAGGAGATCGTCACCGATCTTGGCGCGGAGCCCTGCGCAGACAGCAGCCTTTTATGCCTGACGATCGACGTTCCGCGCGACCATTTCGCAAATGACCCCTCCGAGACCCTGCCGATCACCTTTGCGATCAGCCCCGCGATCGAGCAAAGCGCCGGGATTGTTTTCTACGCCGTCGGCGGGCCTGGGGGCTCGGGCCTTGGCCTGGCGGAAAGCTATATCTCAGGCTTTGATGAACAGACCCAGTCGCGGCTCGACTTCGTGTTTTTCGACCAGCGCGGTGTCGGCGCCGAACATGGACTGAACTGCCCGATGGCGCAGTCGGTCCTGGACAAGTCAGGGGTCAGCCTGGCCGATGAGACAGCGCTTCAGGATGCCGTTGAGAATTTTGTGGCGGTCTGCCAGACCGAGCTTTCGCGTCCCGACATCCTGCCCTATGTCGGCACGGATCAGGCGATCCGCGACGTGGAGATGTTCCGCCAGGCGATCGGCGCGCCACAGGTCTGGCTTTACGGGGAAAGCTACGGCACCCAGTTCGTGCAGTCCTATGCGACGCTTTACCCCGATGCGCCCAAAGGGGTCATTCTGGATGGCACGGTCGATCTGAACCTGTCAGCGGACGGTTTCTATCGCAGTTATGTCTTTGCCGCAGAACGGATTCTTGCCCGAGTGCTGGAGGCCTGCACCCAGGACCATGATTGCGCCAAGGATATGAGACGACCCGCGCCCGAGGTTTACGACGACCTGCAGGCAAAGGTTGCGGCGGGGGATGTCCGCGTCGAATTCCCGTTGCTGGACGGTTCGACCGAGGCGCGCATCCTGACACCCGCGCTGTTCGAGACGACGGCATTCCTGTCGCTTTATGGCCCGGACGGGCGCGCCGCGTTTCTGCGTGCGCTGGCGGCCGCGTCGCAGGGTGACATGGTGCCGTTGCTTCGTCTGGCCTATTCCAACCTCTATATCGACCCGGAAACCGAAATCGGCTTCAGCGACCCGACCTGGTTCGGTGCGGCCTATTTCGCGATCAACTGCCTTGACTACAGCGACGGGTCGGCGTCGCCAGAGGCAGACGCCCAGCGCATTCTGACCGAGGCGCGCGCGTTTGCGCCGCAGGCTCCAAGGCTGCTGCGATCCTATTATCTGGAACGTCTGGTATGTGCCTATTGGCCGGCCGCCTCTGAAAAGGCACGGCCAGAGCCCTTTGCCGGGGGTGACTATCCGACCCTCATCCTGAACTCCGACATGGACCCGATCACCCCCGTTTCCATGGCCTATTCGGTGCTCGACAGCGTGAGGAACGGCTACCTTGTGGTTATGCAAGGCGGACCGCATGTCATCTGGGGCCGGGGGCTGGCTTGTCCGGACGCCACCGTTTCACGGCTGATCATCGAGGGGACCCCGCCGCCCGAACAGGTGCAACTGTGCACGCAAGACTTCATCGACCCATACCTGCCCCTGACATTGACGGGTGATCCGGCAAAGCTGGATGCTTATGCGCTGGGCCGGGCGATCGAGACGGAACTGACCGCAAGCGTCGATTTTGCGGGCTGGTCCTACACCGAGGTGCTGGAGTTTACTTGCGATCACGGGGGGCGCATCAAGGCGATGCCGACCGACAGCGGCGCCGCGCTGCAGTTCACCGGTTGCGCCTTCTGGCCCGACCTGCCGCTCTACGGCGCGGGGGAAATGGACTTCTACGGTGCCAACATCCTGCTGGAGCTCGATCTGAGCGTGCTGGGCGCCGCCAGAGGCGCGTTTGTCTACGTCTCCGACAGCTCTGCCGGAACCGCTTCGGTCAGTGGCACGCTGAACGGCCAGCGCGCCGAAACGCCGCGCCCATTGCCCTGATCAGCCACCGACGCGGCGATTGCGGGTTGCGATCAGCTTCAGCCGCAACGCGTTCAGCCGGATGAAGCCAGCCGCATCCTTCTGGTCATACGCACCGGCATCTTCTTCGAAAGTGACGTGCTTTTCGCTGTAGAGCGAATGATCAGACCAGCGTGCAACGGTCCGAGCTGTTCCCTTGTACAGCTTGAGCCGGACGGTGCCCGTCACATGCTCTTGGCTCTTGTCGATCAGCGCCTGCAGCATCTCGCGTTCAGGGCTGAACCAGAAACCATTATAGATCAACTCGGCATAACGCGGCATCAGGCTGTCCTTCAGGTGGCCCGAACCCGAATCCAGCGTGATCTGCTCGATCCCGCGATGGGCCTCCAGCAGAATCGTGCCGCCCGGCGTCTCATAGACGCCCCGCGATTTCATGCCGACAAAGCGGTTCTCCACCAGATCCAGCACACCGACCCCGTGACGCGCGCCAAGTTCGTTCAGCTTGGTCAGCAGGGTGGCCGGCGACATCGCGACACCGTCCACGGCAACCGGATCGCCGCGTTCAAAGGTGACTTCGACCATTTCGGGGCTGTCCGGCGCCTGCTCCACCGGGGTGACGCGCTGATAGACATAATCGGGCGCTTCTTCGGCAGGGTTTTCCAGAACCTTGCCTTCGGACGAGGTGTGCAAAAGATTTGCGTCCACGCTGAAGGGCGCCTCGCCGCGCTTGTCCTTGGCGATGGGGATCTGGTTTGCCTCGGCATATTCCAGCAGTTGCGTGCGGCTTTGCAGCGCCCATTCGCGCCAGGGGGCGATGACGCGCAGCGCCGGGTTCAGCGCCAGCGCCGACAGTTCAAACCGGACCTGGTCATTGCCCTTTCCGGTCGCACCATGTGCCACCGCATCCGCCCCGGTTTCCGCCGCGATTTCGACCAGACGCTTGGCAATCAAGGGGCGCGCGATGGATGTGCCAAGAAGGTACAGCCCCTCGTACAGCGCGTTGGCCCGGAACATTGGAAATACGAAATCGCGCACGAATTCTTCGCGCAGGTCTTCGATATGGATGTCTTTTTCCTTGATCCCCAGCATCAGCGCCTTGGCGCGCGCGGGTTCAAGTTCCTCGCCCTGGCCAAGATCGGCGGTAAAGGTCACCACCTCGCAGCCATATTCGTTCTGCAACCATTTCAGGATGATCGAGGTATCAAGTCCCCCGGAATAGGCGAGAACAACTTTTTTCGGCTTGGTCATCTGGGGCCCCGCGATACTGGCATCGGGGCTGCGTGTATTGGGTTTTCACCCATGCGGCAAGGCCATCAAGGGTGGTCTGAACGCGGAGCGTGCCGCGTTCAGACGATAGATTTTCAGCTCAGTTGATAACCTCGGCCTCGACAACCGGTTCGGTCGTCGGGGTGCCGCTGGCGGCGCTGATCTCGGCCTGATAGGGCGCAAGCTTTCCGCGCAAGGCGACCAGAAGCGTTTCGAGATCACCCTCCTTGTTCCAGGCATCACCGATCGCCTGCTCTGCCAGATCTACATTGGCCTCGGCGGCGGCTGCTTCGGCCAGCGCCGCCTCGATCTCTTCCGGCGTCGGGCCGGTCTGCGCAAGGGCGGTCCCTTCCGCGTTCAAGCCGCCAACGGCATCGATCAGCGGATCGATCGCCGCAATCTGTTCCGGCGTCGCCGATTCGTCTGTCTTGCCAGCGAGGTACTCTTCCAGGCTGCCGAACCCTTCGGCTTCGAGTGCTGCGTCCAGCGCGACATATCCTGCGGCCTCAGCCTCCAGTGTAGCCGCATTTTGTGCAGCGGCACCGACGGCACCGTCGGCAATGGCAAGCCCGGCCAGCAGTCCGACCGGACCGTTGGTGGTCTGGCCATTGCGGATATGTGCCAGCACAGCGTTGATATTGGCGTTAAGCGCGCCGTTCATCTTGCCCAGTTGATTGGGCTTCAGCGCTGCCGGATCTTCGACGGCCACCTCTTCGACTACGGCTTCGGATTTGACCTTTTTCTTGGAAACGCTTTCACCCGAGCTGGTTTTCACCTTGCCCGAGGTGGTCTCGGAACCCGAGCTGCGTTTTTCGCCGCTGTTGCCGTTCCCGTTTCCGTTTCCGTTTCCATTGCCGCCGCCGCCGTTTCCGCCGTCATTGCCGCCGCCGTTGTCGCCGCCTTTGGCAAAGGCAGCGCCAGCGGTCAGGTCAAAGCTGGTTGACAGCGGCGTGAGGCAAAGCGCCGACACCGCAAGAAGCACCGAGAGTTTATTCGAATACATGGCAGTCTCCGATTGTTTGTTTTGGGTTTGCCGCCAGTATGTTTCGACACGTGGCGGAAGATGTCGGGCAGTCAGACAAGCCCGCGTCGGGTATCCTTCGGCAGCCCCAGCAAGCCGTGCAGCGCGGTCGGATCGACGTGGTGACGCGGTTTTGCTGCGAGTCTGGCGTCAGCGGCGGCTGTCGTTTCAAGATGCTTCTGGTGCGCCGGATGGGCCAGTCGGGCAGCAGACTTCAGCGTGTTGTTGCGCGCAAGCTCAGCGACATCCACCAGCGGACGGATGGCGGCGGACGTGTTTGCGACCGCTACGATGGCCCGTCTTGGCATTGGTCCAAGAAGCAATGCTGTCCGCCCATGATAGGCAAGCAGTTGGGTTGCGCGCATCATTACCCGTTCCTTTGACAATAATTCGCCGGTTCCACCGACAAATCTTCCCCTTTGGACGAATTGCCGTGCCAATTGCGGCAACACCACGGCCAAATTTGGTCCAGTCAAAGGAAACCGAATGCCGCCCCAACTGGTTCCATGACTTTTGGGCGCCTTGACTTGGTCCCGCCGTTCATGGCGAAGCTTTGCAAGCGGGGCAGGGCAGGACATGATGGACACATTCGCGCCAAAGGCAATTGCTGCGGCTGCGGCGCTTCGGGATCTGTTTGATCCCACGCCGCTGCAGCGCAACGCGCATTTGTCGGACCGCTATCGCGCCGACATCTGGCTAAAGCGCGAAGACCTGAGCCCCGTGCGCAGCTACAAGATCCGCGGCGCTTTTACCGCCATGCGCAAGATGCGCAATCTTCGGCCCGAGCAGCTGGAGTTCGTCTGTGCGAGCGCGGGCAACCATGCGCAGGGATTCGCATATGCCTGTCGCCATTTTGGCGTCCATGGCACGATCTTCATGCCCGTGACCACGCCGCAGCAAAAGATCGACAAGACGCGTGTGTTTGGGCAGGACTCCATCACGATCACACTTACCGGCGACTATTTCGACCAGACGCTGACCGCCGCGCGCCAGTTCTGCGCCGACCGCAACGCGCATTTCCTGTCGCCGTTTGACGACGCGGACGTGATTGAGGGTCAATCGACCGTGGCCGTGGAACTGATGGACCAACTGGGCAAGGCGCCGGATCTGGTGATCCTGCCGGTGGGTGGGGGCGGACTTGCTGCCGGCATGACCAGCTATCTGCGCGAAGTAGCGCCTGCCACCGACTTTCGCTTTGTCGAACCGCTCGGCGGGGCAAGCCTGATGGCAGCCCTGCGTGCCGGGGCGCCGGTCAGGCTGCCGCGTGTGAACAGCTTTGTCGATGGTGCAGCCGTCGCGCAGATGGGCAACCTGACCTATGCCGCACTGGATTGGGTGTCGCCTGACCAAGTCCTGCTCGCGCCCGAGGATCGGATTTGTGTCACCATGCTGGAGATGCTGAACGTCGAGGGCATTGTGCTGGAACCGGCGGGCGCACTGGCGGTAGATGTCCTGCCCGAATTGGCCGACCTTATCTGCGGCAAGACCGTCGTTTGTGTGACATCGGGCGGCAACTTTGATTTCGAACGCCTGCCTGAGGTCAAGGAGCGTGCCCAGCGCTATGCGGGGCTGAAAAAGTACCTGATCCTGCGCATGCCGCAGCGGCCTGGAGCCTTGCGCGAGTTCTTGTCGATGCTGGGAGCCGATGATGACATTGCCAGGTTTGAATACCTGAAAAAGTCGGCGCGCAACTTCGGGTCGGTGCTGATCGGGATCGAAACGAAAAGTGCAGACAACTTTCGCCAGTTCTTCGACCGGATGGATGCAGCGGACTTTCAGTACCGCGACATCACCAATGACGATGCCTTGGCCGAATTCCTGATCTGACCCGACGGATGCCGATCAGGCAGCCAGATGCACCGGCATTCCGTCCATGAATGTCATCCGCGACGTGCAGTAAAGATTGATCACCACCTCCAGATCAATTGCCGCACCTTCACCGATGGCGGCCTTGCGTTCGCCGTCCTGGCACACGTCGGCAAGGTCCGAAAACCCAAGGTTCAGGGCGCTGCCCTTCAGAAAATGCAGTAAAGATTCCAGTTCGGCCACATCCACGCCCTCGTCCAGACGGGCAATGACCTCATCGGTTTCTTCAAGAAACAAGCCAATCACCTCTTGCAGGTCGTCTTCGCCGATTTCTGCACGCAGCACGGTAATTCTGGTCCAGTCGATCACGTCACCCTCCCGCAGCGCCGGCTGCCGATACACCCAAGGGCCAACGTGACGACCGGCGCTTAACAGACGGTAACTGGGCACCCCGGCGAGACCCGCCAATTTTAGCTTTTACCAAGCCTTAAGGTCGCGGCTGTCAAACCATGCACAGCGACGAACGAGGACATTTTGCTACCCAGATCATCTCGACCCGGCCTTTCAAACCCGGCGCTTGGCAGCGCCCCGCAAAGGCATGTCCTGGTGGTCGATGACAGCAAGGCGCAGCGTCGGATGCTGGCGCTGCAACTGGCGCGCTGGGGCTATCTGGTCACCGAAGCGGCCTCCGGAGAGGCGGCGCTTGCCGCGTGCCAGACGACCACTTTTGACATCGTGCTCAGCGACTGGATGATGACGGGCATGACGGGCGTCGAGCTCTGCCATGCCTTTCGCAGCCTTCCACGCGAAGGTTACGGCTATTTCATCCTGCTGACCTCGAAATCGGAAAAGGCGGAAATTGCCAGCGGGCTGGAGGCGGGGGCCGACGACTTTCTGACCAAGCCGGTCAGTTCGGACGAATTGCGTGCCAGGTTGCGTGCCGGGGAGCGGATTCTGGGCATGCAGATGGAGTTGGTCGCAAAGAACAGCCTGATCGGGTCGACCTTGGCCGAACTGCAAAAGCTGTACGACTCGCTTGACCGCGACCTGATCGAGGCGCGCAAGCTGCAGCAGAACCTTGTACGCGACCGGCAGCGCGACTTCGGTCAAGGCAAGGCCGCAATCCTCATGCGCCCGTCGGGGCACGTTGGCGGCGATCTTGCCGGATGTTTTGCCATCAACGCCCGCCGGGTGGCACTCTATTCTGTCGACGTTTCGGGGCACGGTGTGGCGTCGGCCATGATGACCGTGCGACTGGCGGGCCTCTTGTCTGCCGCGTCGCCGGATCAGAACATCGCCCTGACATCGGGTCGCAAAGGCCAGCGCGACGCCTGGCCGCCCGAGATGGTCGCGGTCCGCTTCAACCGCACGATGATCGAGGATATCCAGGTAGATCAGTACTTCACCATGGTTTATGCCGAGGTCGATCTTGTCACCGGGCGTGGCAGTCTGGTGCAGGCAGGACATCCCCATCCCGTCATCCTGCGCTCCGGGGGCGGTCTGGAGCGGCTTGGCGCGGGTGGGCTGCCAATCGGCTTGGTTGCAGGGGCAACCTATGACCGGATCGAATTCGGGCTGGCACCGGGCGACCGACTCTTGCTGGTTTCGGACGGCATCACCGAATGCCCCGGACCCGACGGCAATGATCTTGGCGAAGACGGGCTGGAGGCGATCCTGCACCGTAACAGTGCGATGGACAGCGCCGCCTTGCTTGAATTCATCCCGTGGGAGCTCGCGGCGTTTTCCGGCCTGGAAGAGTTTCCCGATGACGTATCGGGCGTGATCTTCGACTATCTCGGCGGAGCCGCCATCTAGCGACCTTTTGCAAGCAGTCGGGCCAGAATCCCGCGGTCCCCCGTATTGCCAAGCTGGACCAGCGCCTCTTGAACTGGCAGCCAGACCGCGACATGTCCCGCCTCGGTCGGCGGACCCAGGCGCCTGACCGGCCGTGCAAGATAGATCGTGCAGACCTTTTCCGCCCACAGATCATATTCGGGCATGTAGGTGAATCGCCGGAAGGCCCCGATCCGCCGATCGATCGCAATGCGCCAGCCGGTTTCCTCGCGCACCTCGCGGTGAAGGGCAGGGATCGGCTGCTCGCCCGGGTCGATGCCGCCGCCGGGCAGCTGAAACTCCGGCACCGGGTTTGATTGATGGGTGACAAGAACGCTGTCCCCCCGCAGCAGGATCGCATAGACTCCAGGCCGGCGCGTGTAGTGCTGATCGGCCCGTTTGTTGTCGCCAAAACGCGGGATCATCGCCATCGGTCCTTGGTGGTCTGGTTGCCCTGCCTATATAGGCGCGGTATGCCAGCAGAGTTGCGGCAAGGAAACCCCGATGACATCTTACAAGATCGCCTGGGACGATATGGTCCTGCCTTTTCAGCTTGACCGCCCCGATATCCGCGGCCGCGTGGCGCGCCTTGATGGCGTGCTCGATCAGGTGCTGCGCCAGCACGCCTATCCTGCCCCCATCGAAGCATTGGTGGCTGAGGCTGCAGTGTTGACCGCGCTGATCGGCCAATCGGTCAAGCTGCGCTGGAAGCTGAGCCTGCAGGTGCGCGGCAATGGCCCGGCACGTCTGATCGCGACCGATTATTTCGGCCCGACCGAAGAAGGCGGCGCGGGGCGCATCCGCGCCTATGCCAGCTATGATCCCGAACGCCTGGACCTCGGAGCCGAGCCCTTCAGCCAGATCGGTGCCGGATATTTCGCGGTAATGATCGACCAGGGCGAAGGGATGGTCCCCTATCAGGGATTCACGCCCATCGCAGGAAAGTCGCTGTCAGACTGCGCCCAGACCTATTTCGCACAGTCCGAACAGTTGCCGACGCGGTTCCAGCTGACCTTTGGCAAAAGCCAGACCCCCGGCCAGTCTCCACACTGGCGCGCGGGTGGTGTCATGCTGCAGCATATGCCGGCGGTCGGGGGCGCGGTGTCAGCCGAAGCCGGGTCGGGCGAGGGCGGCTTGCTGAACCACACCGACATCCTGTCGGGCGAGGCGTCGGAAAACTGGACGCGCACGAATATCCTGCTCGATACCGTGGAGGAGCTTGAACTGATCGGCCCGACGGTCAGCCCGACCGACCTTCTGGTGCGCCTGTTTCACGAGGAAACGCCCCGCGTCTTTGACGCGACCGCCGTGCGGTTCGGCTGCTCCTGCTCACCTGACAAGGTGCGCCAGACGATGTCGATCTATTCGCAAAAGGACATCGCGACGATGACGACCGCGGCTGGAATCGTGACCGCCGATTGCCAGTTCTGCGGCGCGCATTACGAATTTGACCCCAAGACACTGGGGTTCGAGGGCAAGGATGCCTGAGATCGACCGCCTTGCTGCGGCACTGCTTGGCCCGCAAGGCGCGTCGTCCGACTTTGACCTCAACCCCGGCTTCATCCTGCCACCGGGCCGTGCGCTGCGTCCGGCGGCTGTGCTCGTTGCGGTGTGGGATGACCGACTGATCCTGACCAAGCGCGCCTCGCACCTGCAACACCATCCGGGGCAGATTGCCTTTCCGGGCGGCAAGGTCGATGCCGGTGATGCCTCGGCAACCGACGCGGCGCTGCGCGAGGCGCATGAAGAGATTGGCCTTTCCCCCCACCTTGTGCAGGTTCTGGGCCTTCTGCCGGTGCATGAGACTGTCACCGGGTTTTCCATCACCCCCATATTGGGGCTAGTGAAAACCGACTTCATGCCCGCGCCGGAAGCGGGCGAGGTGGACGAGGTGTTCACCGTGCCTTTGGGCCACATCCTTGATCCTGCCAACTATGCCATCGAACGCCGGCTCTGGCGTGACCAATGGCGGCACTATTATGCAGTGCCCTTTGGTCCCTATTACATCTGGGGGGCTACGGCGCGTATCCTGCGCGGGCTGGCTGACCGGGTCGCGCCATGAGGCTCACGGGCGACTGGCTGACACATGCAGGCACGCTGGCGCTGTTTCGGGTGGTGGAGGACGCAGGGCACCAGATGCTGTTCGTCGGGGGCTGCGTGCGCAATGCCCTCATGTCCTTGCCCGTGGGCGACATCGACGTTGCAACCGACGCGCCGCCCGAAGTTGTCGCAGATATTTGCGCCAAAGCGGACCTGAAGGTGGTGCCGACGGGTATCGAGCACGGTACCGTGACCGTCATCGCCAAAGGCCGCCCGCATGAGGTGACGACGTTTCGCCAAGATGTGTCCACCAATGGTCGGCACGCCAAGGTGGCCTTTGGCACCGATATTGCGGTCGATGCCGCCCGACGCGACTTCACCATGAACGCCCTTTACGCGTGGGCGGATGGCACCGTCGTTGATCCGCTTGGTGGCTTGCAGGATGTGATCGCTGGCCGGGTGCGATTCGTCGGCGATCCGGACGCCCGCATCACCGAGGACTACCTGCGCATCCTGCGGTTCTTTCGTTTCCACGCCGTTTATGGCAAGGCTTCGCTTGGCATCGATCCGGATGGTCTCGCCGCCTGCGCCGCAAATTCCGCCGGAATAGAGACACTTTCGCGCGAACGGATCGGTCACGAGATGCGCAAGCTTCTGGGCGCCGCCGACCCCGCGCCCGCTGTTGCCGCAATGGCCCAGGCAGGCGTTTTGGCGCGAATATTGCCCGGTGCAGACACCAAAGGTCTGGCCCCGCTCGTTCATCTGGAGCAAGACGCCGACCCCGACTGGCTGCGGCGTCTGGCGGCCCTTGGTGGCGCGGACGGCGAGGATCGTCTGCGCCTGTCCCGCGTCGAAGCGCGCGAACTTGCCGACCTTCGGGCGTCCGTTGGCACCATGGAAACCCCTGCCGTGCTGGGGTGGCGGCTGGGAGCAAAGCGCGCGTCAGACGCAATGCTGCTCCGCGCCGCCCTGCTTGAGGCACCGCCGCCGTCCAACTGGATGCAAGAGATCGGACGCGGCTCTGACGCTATCTTTCCGGTGAACGCGGCAGACCTGATGCCAGCGCTGACCGGTGCGGCGCGCGGCGAAAAGCTGAAGGCGCTGGAGGCACGTTGGGTCGCAAGCAACCTGCGTGCCAGCCGCGGGGATTTGCTGAAATCCTGACGCAGGGGGTGACAATCCCGCCTCTTTGCGCTACCTCAACCTCGACCCCAAATTGGAGATCAGGATGGACCACGGGATCTCGTATCGACTCGTCTGAGTTGGCCGTTCCCGTCGTGGCGGTCGCATCAACGGCACCGCCTCTCACCCCATCGCTGCATCTTGCCTCGGGTACATCCTATGTTCCGCTTTTTTGAAAACCTCGTCGATCCTTATCAACCCTATGATGAGACAGACACGCCCCCGACGCGGCTTTGGCCGTTCCTGAAGGAGTATGTCCAGCCATTCAAAGGCGTATTTGCCGTAACGGCCCTGTTCTCGGTCGGCAACGCCGTCCTTGACGTTGGCCTGATCTGGTACCTTGGTCGCCTCGTCGACCTGATGACCGGACAGTCGCCCGAAGCCTTTCTGGCCGCACATTGGGTGGAAATCGTTGCCGTCGCCGTGGTGATCCTGCTGGTCAGGCCCTTGGTGGCGGGCGGGTCGGTCAGCTTGCTGCACAACACGATCCTGACGAACTTCGGGACGATGATGCGGTGGCGCGCGCACAAGCACGTTCTTCGCCAGCCGGTTGGATGGTTCGAGAGCGACTTTGCCGGCCGCATCGCCAACCGCATCATGCAGGCACCCCCGGCGGCGGGCGAGGCGGTGTTTCAGGTTTTCGACATGGCGGCCTTTGCCGCAGCCACCTTCATCGGCGCCCTTCTGGTGCTCGCCGAAGCGGACCCGCGGCTGATGGTGCCGCTGCTGCTTTGGGTATTTGCCTATCTTGCATTGATGCGCTGGACGATCCGTCGCGCCGGACCCGCCTCCACCGCGTCCTCTGCGGCGCGGTCGATGGTCACCGGGCGGGTGGTCGACAGCTACACCAATATCCACTCGGTCAAGCTGTTCGCGCATCAGGATGCCGAGGTGAACTACGCCAGGGAAGCGATCGAGAAATCGCGCCAGGCCTTCCAGACGGAAATGCGCATCGTCACCAAGATGGACATGGCGCTGACCTTCATCAACGGGCTGATGATCCTGGGTGTTGGCGGGCTTGCCATGTGGTTCTGGGTTGAAGGCACGGCCACGGTCGGCGTCGTCGCGGCGGCCGTGGCACTGGTCTTGCGCATCCACTCGATGACCTACTGGATCATGTGGGCCTCGACCAATCTGGTGCAGAACCTTGGCACGCTTGCCGAAGGTATGGAGACGATTGCCCAACCGATCAGTCTGGTCGATGACAAGGGCGCCCCGGCGCTGGCCTTTGGCAAAGGGCTGATCGAGATCGAGAATATCTCGCACCACTACGGGCGCGGCTCGGGTGGTCTGCAAAACCTATCCCTGACCGTGCAACCGGGTGAACGCATCGGCGTTGTTGGCAGGTCTGGCGCGGGAAAGTCGACTTTGGTCAAGTTGATGCTGCGGTTCTACGATACCGAGTCGGGACGTATACTTATTGACGGTCAGGATATCGCACACGTGACACAGGATTCCCTGCGCCGTCAGATCGGTATGGTCCAGCAAGACAGCAGTCTGATGCACCGGTCCGTGCGCGACAACATCCTGTATGGCCGCCCGGACGCTGGCGAGGACGCCATGATCGCGGCTGCCAAACAGGCCGAGGCGCATGATTTTATCCTGACTTTGGAAGACCCCGAAGGCCGGCAAGGCTACAACGCCCATGTCGGAGAGCGGGGCGTGAAACTGTCCGGCGGTCAGCGCCAGCGTGTGGCTTTGGCGCGCGTCATCCTGAAGGATGCGCCGATCCTGATCCTGGACGAGGCAACGAGCGCCCTCGACAGCGAGGCCGAGGCACTTATTCAGGATGCGCTTTACGGCGTCATGAAGGGCAAGACCGTGGTGGCCATCGCGCATCGTTTGTCGACGATTGCCGCCATGGACCGCATTGTCGTCTTGGAAGATGGCCAGATCGCCGAACAGGGGACGCATAACCAGCTTTTGGCAAAGAACGGTCTATATGCCCGCTTTTGGGCCCGCCAGTCCGGCGGATTCATCGGTTTGGAGGACGCCGCCGAATGACGATCTTCACCCGTCTCGGCAACATGATCGACGCCTTTCGTCCTGCCGATGGCCCGCCCCCGCAAGTTCTGTGGCCCTTCATGCGCTGGTCGCTGAACGGATCCTGGCCGATGCTCTGGATCGCCGGGGTCATCTCGGCGATTGCCGGTGCAACGGAGGTCGTGTCGGCCGTCATTCTGGGCTGGGTCATCGACGCAGCGCTGGCATCCGGACCGGACCGGTTCTTTGCCGAGCATGTCGGCCTGCTTGTCTGGTTTGCCGTATTCTACCTGATCCTTCGCCCGTTCGCGTTCGGGATCTCGTCCGCTTCGAATGCCGTCGTGATCGGGCCCAACGTCTTGCCGCTGGTGTTGTCGCGCCTTCACCGCTGGACCCTGGGACAGGCGATCACGTTCTTTGACAATGACTTTGCCGGGCGCATCGCCACCAAACAGATGCAAGCCGCCCGCGCCGTGACCGATGTCGCGACCGAAGTCATCAACACCGTCTGTTTTGCGCTGGCGTCAGTGATCGGCTCTATCGTGTTTCTGGTTGTCATCGACGCCCGTATCGCGCTGGCGCTGCTGGCTTGGCTGGTGGCCTATATCTGGCTGATCCGGCATTTCATGCCCCGGGTGCGCGAAAATTCGGCGGCACGCGCGGCAGCCCGGGCAATGGTCACGGGTCAGGTCGTCGATACGATCACCAACATCAAGACCGTCAAGCTGTTCGCCCATGCCGCGTTCGAGGACAAGGTTGCGCTGAAGGCGATGGAGGTGTTTCGCCTTCGCAGTGTCGAATTCGGCGAAATTTCCACCTGGTTTCGCCTGGCGCTCATGGCGCTGGCGGGGGTTTTGCCAGTGGTGCTGATCGGCGGCACGCTGATGCTGTGGCAACAGGGATTGGCGACAGCGGGAGCCATTGCGGCCTCTGGCGCCATCGCAATGCGGATCGCGCAGATGTCTGGCTGGGTCAGCTTTACCCTGATGTCGGTCTATACCTCCATCGGCGAAGTCGAAGACGGCATGAAGACCCTGTCGGTGCCGCATACGCTTGCCGATACGCCCGACGCGGTCGTCCTGCCGCCGGTCAAGGGTGAGGTGCGTTTTGAGGGCGCGACGTTCGCCTATGGACGCCGGCGTGGCGGTATCGCTGACGTCACCCTGACGATTGCACCGGGCGAAAAGTTGGGCATCGTCGGCGCGTCGGGGGCAGGCAAATCGTCCCTCGTGTCCCTGCTGTTGCGGCTCTATGACACCGAAAAAGGGCGCATCCTCATCGACGGCCACGATGTGCGTGACGTGACGCAAGAAAGTCTGCGCCGTCAGATCGGCACGGTCACGCAGGAAACCGCGATGTTCAACCGCTCGGCGCGCGACAACATCGCCTATGGGCGCCCGGATGCCAGTGAGGACGAGATCATTGCCGCCGCCCGTGCCGCCGAAGCCGACGTGTTCATCAGCCAGATGGTCGATCACAACGGTCGCAAGGGCTATGACGCCTATCTTGGCGAACGCGGGGTAAAGCTGTCCGGTGGCCAGCGCCAGCGGATCGCACTTGCAAGGGCGTTTGTGAAAGACGCGCCGATCCTGGTTCTGGACGAGGCCACAAGTGCGCTGGACAGCGAGGTTGAGGCCAGCATCCAGGACGCCTTGTCGCGCGTGATGGTCGGCAAGACGGTGCTTGCCATCGCGCACCGGCTGTCCACCATCGCGGCGATGGACCGTATCATCGTCATGGAAGAGGGGCGCATCGTGGAAACAGGTAGCCATGCGCAACTTCTGGTTCAGGATGGCCTTTACGCGCGCTACTGGAACCGCCAATCCGGTGGGTTCATCGGCGTCGAAGAGCAACAGGCTGCCGAGTGAAGGTAACCATCGACCGTATCGGCCATCACGGCGATGGTATTGCCATCGGCGAAGCAGGCCCGATCTACGCCCCCGGCTTGCTTCCGGGCGAACTGGCGACAGGTGATCTGCAGGGCGACCGACTGACCAACATTCGCATCGAGATGCCCTCCGCACTGCGGGTGAAACCGCCCTGTCCGCACGCCCGAACCTGCGGCGGGTGCCTGATGCAGCATGCCTCCGACCCGTTCGTTGCCGACTGGAAAGAAGGGATCGTGCGCGGTGCCGTGGCGGGGCAGGGACTGACGGCGACCTTTCGTCCCATGGTGACCTCGCCACCTCGGTCACGCCGCCGCGCGACACTGACCGGGCGCAAGACAAAGGGTGGCGCGCTGGTCGGGTTTCATGCCCGCGCGTCGGACGTGCTGATCCCGGTACCGCAATGCCAGCTTTTGCATCCCGATCTGATCGCGACTTTGCCTGCACTTGAGGCATTGGTTCATCTGGGCGGGTCTCGGAGTGCCGAGGTCCAGCTGACGGTCACCCGTGCCATGGGCGGCGCGGATGTCGCGGTCACCGGCGGCAAAACGCTCGATGCCGAGGCACAGCTGCAAATGGCCCGCCTGTGCGAAGCGCACGGGCTGGCCCGCCTGACCTGGAACGATGAGACGGTGGCGATGCGCGCCCAGCCGATGCAGCGTTTTGGCCGCGCAATGGTCGCAATGCCGCCCGGCGCGTTCCTGCAAGCCACGGCCGAGGGGGAGGCCGCCCTGGTTCAGGCGGTGTCGCTGGCCATCGGGCCTGCGCGCAAGGTTGCCGATCTGTTTGCCGGTTGCGGCACCTTTGCGCTGGCTTTGGCGGATCGGGCGGATATGCATGCCGTCGAATCCGACCCGGCCATGACAAAGGCGCTCGACAAGGCCGCGCGCATGACGGACGGGCTTCATCAGGTGCAAGTCGAAACTCGCGATCTGTTCCGGCGCCCGCTGGATGCAGATGAGCTGAAGGGGTTCGACGCGGTTGTAATCGACCCCCCGCGTGCCGGTGCCGAGGCACAGGCCCACCTTCTGGCCCTGTCGCGCGTGCCGGTCATCGCCTCGGTGTCGTGCAACCCGGCGACCTTTGCCCGGGATGCCCGCATTCTGATGGCCGGGGGGTATCGCCTGGACTGGTTGCAGGTCGTCGACCAGTTCAGATGGTCAGCGCATGTGGAACTGGTCGCCCGATTCGCCCGCAGCACTTGACGTCAAATTGACCCGGAGTGGCGCAGCAAACGCTGGTCAGCCGCATCAGGTTCCGCTAAGCAGAAAAAAAATATCGAGCAGCTTCATGCGACTTGTCCGGATTATCCTCGTGCTTGCGGCGTTTCTGACGTTGTCGGCCTGCGCGACCAAGTTCAAAACCTATAACGGGCCAGAGGTGACCTCGGTCCAGGTCCACAAGGCTGCGCGCAAGATGTACCTCTTGCACGGCACCCAGGTTCTGGAATCCTACGATGTCGGCCTGGGTTTCGCGCCGGTCGGGCACAAGGAATTCGAGGGTGATGGCAAGACGCCCGAGGGCAGCTATTTCATTGATCGCCGCAATCCGAATTCGGAATTTCACCTGTCATTGGGCATCTCGTACCCCGACGACACCGACCGCGAATATGCCGCATCCATCGCCAAGGAACCGGGCGGTGACATTTTCATCCACGGCGCGCCCAACAAGCGTGTAGCGGTGCGTGACTGGACGCTTGGCTGCATCGCTGTGACGGATAAGGAAATGGAATGGATCTATGCCATGGTCCGCGATGGCACGCCCATCCACATCCTGCCCTGATGCCCCGGCTCAGCCGCCGGTAACCAGCGTCCACCAGATCTTGCCATTGCTTTCCTGAAACCAGGCAAAGCCCATTTCCCGGGCTGCAGGGTCCATGATGACGGCCCGGGTATCGGCCTGACCGGACCATGCGGCAAGCGTTTCCAGTTCGGTCTCGTAGGTTTCCGATATCAGTTCGCCCAAAAGGCGGCCGCGATAGCCGACGCGCATCACGCGCTCCAGGGGCGACGATCCGTCAGACCCGAAGTGCCAGGGACGGTTCTGGACCGACATGTCGCGCGCATGCGTCGCTGCGGCGGCATTCAACTGCGCGTTGAAGGCCAACGGCTGCAACCGCTTGGCAGAGCGCAGAGAATTGACCGAATCCAGCATCCGGAACGGAATGATCGCCGCTGTCTCGGCGCTGATGCGGTAGGCCTGCGGGGCGGGCCGGCCGCTTGCATCCAGAACGGCGGGTGGTGCGGACGTGGCACATGCCGCAAGCAGCGCAAGCGGGGCAAGGGCGACGAAAGTTCTTCTGCTCATAGACATTTGGCGGACATCTCATGGGGGTGCCTGGCCGAAAGCCGCGCCATGCGTTCGGCCCATCTCTAACCAAAGCCGCCAAAATGATCAAATCCCCGCCAGCATGTTTCTGCACTGTGACATTGCTGTGAATTGCGCAGTTCCGCGCATCGCTGTAACAACCGCTCGATGTATGACACGCGAGGAGCAGTCAAGATGACCGCATTTCGGCCAACGCGCCGCACCATGATGCTCGGAGGAGCAGCCCTTGCCGCAACAGCTGTGGCGATGCCGGTTCTTGCGCAGGATGGCACCACCGAATTCTTGCCGCCAGTGAACGGGCCCGTGCGCAACAACTTTTCCAGCTTTCGGATGTTGAACTGGCAGGATTATTTCGACAACACCCGCGGCGGTGCGATCCTTGTCGATATCACCTCGCGCGCCTTGCATTACTGGTCCGAAGATCAGACCGTGTACAAGCTTTATCCCACCTCGGTGCCACTGTCCGAGGACCTGACCCGGCGTGGCAAGACCGAGGTCGTGCAGAAGGTCGTGAACCCGCCATGGCGCCCCACCGCGTCCATGAAGGAACGCAATCCCGATTGGCCGGACCTTGTCGAAGGCGGCGCGCCGGACAATCCCCTGGGGACCCGCGCGCTCTATCTGTCATGGACCTATTACCGCATCCACGGCACCCACGACACGCGCAAGATCGGGCGCCGGTCGTCCAACGGATGTGTGGGCCTGTACAACGAACACATTCAGGAATTATTCGAACTGGCAAAAGTTGGGACGCAGGTGTTGCTTATTTGACGACACCGATGTGGCAAAGACTTTTTAATCGATGCGGCCATTGCGACTCTGGTCCCCGCCCGTGTAAGCACATCCGTATGAACACACGCAATAACTGCAGCGTTCATCCTTAATAGACTTACGCTGTGCACACACTGGAGAAGATCATGAAGAAACTCGTACTCGCTGCTACCGTCTCGCTCGCTGCCACCACCGCATTCGCTGGCGGCATGGAAGAGCCGATCATGGAGCCGGCAATTGTCGAAACCCAGACCTCGTCCTCGTCGGGCGGCGTTGTGGTTGCTCTGCTGCTCCTGCTCGTGATCGCAGCGGCTGCTTCGAACTAATCCAAGCCGAAAGGCATGGCGAAAAGGCGATGGGAAACCATCGCCTTTTTTCGTTTTGATTGATGTCTGTTGGTCGACAGGGCCAGATTAGCGGCAGACAGACGCGTCAGCTGATCCAGCCCGACAAATTCTCGGCGATGATCTGCGACAGGGCCGCAACGTGCGGTGCATCGTCATTCAGGCAGGGAATGTAGGTAAAGACTTCTCCACCGGCATGTTCGAACGCCTCGCGGATTTCGCCGTTGATCTCTTCCAGCGTTTCGATGCAGTCGGCGGAAAACGCCGGGGCCATCACGGCGATCCGCTTTTTGCCCGCCTTGGCCAATTCGGCGACATGTTCCACGGTATAAGGCTTCAGCCATTCCTCAGGACCGAAGACCGACTGAAAGGTCGTGTCGATCGCGCCCTTGTCCCACCCAAGCCGTTCGCGCAACAGCCGCGAGGTTTTGGCGCATTGGCAATGATAGGGGTCGCCCTCCATCAGGTAACGCTTGGGCATGCCGTGATAGCTGGCGACCAGCACGTCGGGACGGTGATCAAGGCCCGCATAGGCGCGTTCCACCGATTGCGCCAAGGCGTCGATATAGGCGGGATGTTCAAAATATTCCGGCACGGTCCGCACGGCAGGCTGGCGCTTTTCCTTCAGCATGGCGCGAAAAAACTCGTCATTCGCAGTGGCGGACGTCGCCCCCGCGTAATGCGGGTAAAGCGGAAAAAACAGCACCTTTTCGCAGCCTGCATCCACCATCGCACGGACCTTGGATTTGGTCGAAGGATTGCCATAACGCATGCAGAAATCGACGATCACGTCATCGCCGTAGCGGTCAGCCAGCGTTGCCGCGATCTTGGCGGTCTGGTCTTTGGTGATGGTCAGCAAGGGGCTTTCGTTCTTGTCGTGATTCCAGATCAGCTTGTAGTTCGCCCCTGACGAAAACGGACGCTTTGACAAGATCACCAGTTGCAACAGCGGCTGCCACAGCCAGCTGGAATAGTCGACGACCCGTTTATCCGACAGGAATTCGTTCAGATAACGCCGCATCGACCAGTAGTCGTAATTGTCCGGCGTCCCCAGATTCGCCAAAAGCACGCCGATCCGCGCGCGCTTGACCCGTGGGTGATCCGGCGTTGCATGCGCCAGCCGCCCTTCGCCCGGCCCGAAGTCATCCGGCTTGTGGTCGGTCGGTCCTGGTGGATTGAGCTTTGCCGACCGTAGCTTGGCGTCCAACATCCGATGGTCCTTGCGAAAACGATATCGGGGACATAACCGGATCGACGCCAGCGTCAACCTGCAGAAGGTCGCGGCAGCGGTGTTTCGACGCCGCCCAGCGCATCGGCAAGGCGCGCCACGGCGGATCCGGGTTTCAGCGGTTTGGGCTGGCTATCTGCCGGAGCCCATCCCGTCAGGCAGATGATCTCGAACGGCACATGCAGCAGGCCATCGGGACGCAGGGTGCGCTGGGCCATCAGGTCTGCCGCGCGGTGAAGGATCGCCCCCCGCGTCGGATGCCGCAGCCGTGCAGCCAGCGCATTGGCCTCGCCCATCGCGCGCAGATCGCGCATCAGATGCCACGCGTCGCGGTAGGCAACCGTCAGGGTAAAGCTGTCGGCCACCGGCAGCGCAAAGCCCGCACGTTGCAACAAGGCCCCAAGGTCGCGGATCTCCCCCATTGGCAGCACCCGTGGCGACAGACCGCCCGTGATCTCGGTCTCCGCTTCGGCCAGCGCGGTCCGCAGGTCGGCCAGCGTCTGCCCGCCAAATAGCAGGCCCAGAAACAGCCCGTCGGGTTTCAGCGCCCGCCTGCATTGCACCAGCTGCCCGACGGGGTCGTTCGCCCAATGCAAGGCCAATCCATGAACCACCAGATCATGCGCGGCAGGCTGAACCTCCAACACCTCGTCATCGGGGATAACCGGGCCAAGGTGTTGCCACACGGCGGGACAACCGCTCACCATCAAGGGATTCGTAAAGGATCTGTTAACCTCTTTCAGCCTCTCCTCGACATCAGCAAGTGCCGCGTCGTGCAGAAACGTCTCTGTCGCACGGGCGCGGTTGCGCAAATGGGCAGCGCGGTCGGTCAAAAGGGGCGGATTTTGCATGCCCGAACGATAGGAGCGCGTGTTGGGATTGCAAGGCCTGCTGCATGTCATCTACCCGCCGCAATGCGTTGCTTGCGACGAACGGGTCACCACGGATTTCGGGCTGTGCGGCGCATGCTGGCGTGACACGCCCTTCATTTCGGGTCTTGTCTGCGACCAGTGTGGCACACCTTTGCACGGCGACGACACGGGCGAGGCGGCGTCGTGCGATGACTGCCTTGCGACACCCCGGCCGTGGACGCGTGGTCGTGCCGCACTGGTCTATGACGCCAATGCCCGACACATGGTGCTTGCCCTGAAGCACGGCGACAGGGTCGACCTTGCGCGACCGGCTGCCTCCTGGCTGATGGCGGCGGCGGCACCGATCCTGGAACGAGACATGCTCGTCGCTCCGGTGCCGCTGCATTGGTTTCGGCTGCTGCGGCGAAAATACAATCAGGCCGCGCTTTTGTCGGGACTTTTGGCAAAGGCCGCCGGCCTTGACCATTGCCCCGACCTGCTGCAGCGATCGCGCCACACCGGCAGCCAGGACCACAAGGACCGCACCACCCGCATGTCGAACATGGACGGTGCAATCCGCGCGCATCCGGCCAGACGCGGCAAGATGCAGGGGCGGCATGTGCTGATTGTCGATGACGTCATGACCTCGGGCGCGACATTCGCCGCGGCGACCAATGCCTGCCTTGCGGCGGGCGCAAGCGCTGTGTCGGTTCTTGCGCTGGCGCGCGTCACACGGGATCTGTAACGCCCCGTTGCAAGAACATGATCGGCCGATTCATTGCGCCTGCGTTGCAAACGCCTATACTCTTGCCCGACCAAGGGAAAATGCGATGAAACAGATCGAAATCTACACCACCCGAACCTGCCCCTACTGCATGGCCGCCAAGCGACTTTTGCAAAAGAAGGGCGCTGCCTTCGCCGAAATCGATGTCGGCGCGGACCCCGCCATTCGTGCGGCCATGACGGATCGCGCCGGCGGCAGGCGGTCGGTGCCGCAGATATTCATCGGGGGGGTGCATGTCGGCGGCTGCGATGACCTGCACGCGCTGGAGGATGCGGGCAAGCTTGACGCGATGCTGGCGTGACAATGTTGCGCGCGGGCCTGATCCAGCTGACGGTCTCGGATGAGCCGGGCATGAACCTGCCCGACACATTGGCGTTCGTCCGAAAGGCGGTTGCGGGCGGGGCGGGGTTCGTGCTGACGCCCGAATGCACCAACGCGCTGTCATCCAACCGCGATCACCAGCGCCAAGTCCTGCAGACCGAAGACCTCGACCAGACCCTGGCCGCCTTGCGTGCCGAAGCCGCAACGGCGGGTATCTGGTTGCTGATCGGATCGCTCGGGATCGTGACGGGGGATGCCGATGGCCGTTTTGCCAATCGGTCCTTTCTGATCGGGCCGGACGGCACTGTCGTCGCCCGCTATGACAAGATCCACATGTTCGACGTGAACGTCTCCGAGACGGAAGTGTACCGCGAATCCGCCGGGTATCGTCCCGGCAACCGGGCGGTTCTGGCCCGCACGGCCTTTGGCACCCTGGGCATGACGGTCTGCTATGATGTGCGCTTTGCGATGCTCTACCGGCGTCTGGCGCAGGGCGGCGCGCAGATGCTGACGGTTCCCGCCGCGTTCAACCACGTCACCGGCGTCGCGCATTGGGAACCTCTGCTGCGGGCCCGCGCGATCGAGACAGGGTGTTTCGTGCTGGCTCCGGCGCAGACCGGTTTTCATCCCGAAACCGCAGGCAAGGGTCGCCGCACGCACGGCCATTCGCTGGTGATCAATCCCTGGGGCGAGGTCATCGCCGACGGCGGCACCGAACCCGGCGTGATCTTTGCCGATCTGGATCTGGCCGAGGTTGCCCGTGCCCGCGCCCGCATCCCGTCGCTGGACCATGACCGTGAGTTTTCCGGGCCATGAGCGAACGCACCGACGATCTCGCCATCAGCCTTTTCAGCGAGCTCTTCATGGCCGATCAACTTGCCCGCAACCGCATTTCCAAGGCGCTTCCCAAGGGCATGGAGTTGTCTCACTTTTCCGTGCTGAACCATCTGGCCCGCGCCGGGGACGAAAAGACGCCCGCCCAACTGGCCCGCGTCTTTCACGTCACGCGTGGGGCGATGACGAACACGCTGTCGCGGCTGGAATGGGCGGGCCACGTGCATATCCGCCCCGACTGGGATGACGCGCGCCAGAAATTCGTCTCGATCAGTCCGTCGGGCCGGTCCGCGCGCGACGCCGCGGTGCAGTCGGTCGCACCCATCATCGGCGAGGTTGTCCAGGGCCTTGGCGCCGATACGGTCCGCATGCTTTTGCCCGTGCTGCGCACGATCCGCACGCGGTTCGAAGAAGAAAGCTGAAGGCCCGTCGCCAACCCCGTCGCCGTTAGGAAATTATTGCCGAATCCGGCCTTAACCTTGTGACCACGGGGGGCACTGCAGCCGTCCCAGGGGACAAGGCAAATGGCGCAGCGACGCTCGCAAGTTATCCCGCTGCTCGTGACGGGCGGCGATGGCCGGGTGGGTCGCTTGTTGCGGGCCGCCTGGGCGGGGCAACCGCCCCAGGGCGTGGTCCCGATCTGGTGTACACGCAATTCAGGCTATTGGCAGGACCTGTTGTCCGGGCCGCTGGACCCGGCGCCCGCACGATCCATCGTGCTGCACCTCGCGGCCGACCTGTCCGACGGACCCGATGCATCGGCGCGCTCCGCCGCGATGGCCGCAACCGTCGCCACGGCCGCAAGGCAAGGTCGGGCACAGCACATCCTGTTTGCATCCACGGCAGCAGTCTACACCCCTGGCGACCGTCATCTGGACGAAGGGTCGCCCTGCAACCCCACGACTGCCTATGGCCGCGCCAAGCTTTTGTCCGAAGAGGCCTGCCGCGCGGGTGCCGGCCCTGTCCCCGTGACCGCACTTCGAATCGGAAACGTGATCGGAGCGGGGGCATTGATCGGTTCGGTGCAGGGCAGTGGTCTGATCATGCTGGACCCGGTACCGGGGCGTCCGGGCGGGCCAATGCGGTCCTGGGTCGCGCCTGGGGAACTCGCGCGGCTGCTGAGCCAGCTTGCCAGAAACGCAGCCTGCGGTGCGGAACTTCCGGATGTCGTGAACATGGCCAGTCCTGGCGGGTGGTCGATGGGCGATTTGCTGGACGCGGCCGGTTTTCCTTGGGTCTACGGGCCCTGGCGCGATCAGGTGCTGGCTCGGCTGACCCTTGACACCTCGCGGCTGGCGACCTGTTGTCCCGGCCTGCCGGCCCCGACCCCGGTGGAGATGATCGCCGATCTGCGCCAGACGCTGCTTTGCCGTGTGCCAGTATGACGCGCGCCGACCGCATCTTTGATGTCGGGGTGACGCTGATCATTGCAACCGTGTTTGCAGCGCCCTTCCTGCTGGTTCTCGCGCTGCATGTTGTGGTGATGGGGCGACCCTACTTTCACCCAAGCGAACGCATGCGCGGTCCAAAGCAGCCTTTTGTCCTGTGGAAGCTGCGCAGCATGCGACCCGCCACCGATGACGCTGGCGTATCCGGCGGCAACAAGGCGGCGCGGATCCCGCGCTGGGGCCGGTTTCTGCGGGCAAGCCGCATGGACGAGCTGCCGCAGCTTTGGAACGTCCTGCGCGGCGACATGCGTCTGGTCGGCCCGCGTCCGCCGTTGCGTCAATACGTTGACCGGTTTCCGCACCTCTACGCGCGGGTTCTGCAGCGGCCGCCGGGGATCACCGGTCTTGGCACGCTGGTCTTTCATCGGCATGAAAGGCGCTTGCTCAGCGGCTGCCAGACGGCGGCAGAAACCGATGCTGTATACGCCCGGCGTTGCGTGCCGCGCAAAGCGCGCCTGGACCTGATCTATCACGGCGGCCAAAGCCCGCTTCTGGATGCAGCCATCCTGTTCTGGACGGCCGCCGCGCTGGTCCGGCGGCGTGCGCCTCGCCTGTGGCGCCACCGCCAAAAGACCGAGGCGCAAGCCCAAGATCGCGCCCTGTGGCCGCCTCTGGGATCGGCATCATGACCCGATATCATCTCATGCAACCCCTGGCGGATTGGCTGCAGCGCCTGGGCGCGCGTGCCAAAAGGATAATCTTCTCCACCGTCGATTGCTGCGTCGGCTTTGCGACCGCCAGCGCTGTCCTCTCGGCGGTCACTGGCGTTGATCACGCTCTGGTGGGCGCGATTGCGATTGCGCTGATCGCCGGTTTCGCCTCGCGCGTCGTGGGTCTCGACCGAACCAAGCTCAACCTCTTCCTGAAGGGCGGCATCACGGGCGGCATTGCCTTGGCAGGGATCGTAGCACTTGCAATCATGGCCTGGCTGACCCTGACCGGACACCCGACCGCAATCAAGGCGGGCCTTCTGTCTTTGCCCGTCTCCTTTTGCGGCGTGGTGCTGTCACGTGCTGCGATGTTGCACATCATGCTGGCGGTGCT
>JANPKV010000067.1:0-19234 GCA_031426185.1 Rhodobacterales bacterium
CGAACTGGTGGAGACCAAGAACCAGGGCGAAAGCCTGCTGCATTCCACCAAGAAGTCGCTGGCCGACCATGGCGACAAGGTCGACCCCTCGACCGTCGAGGCCATCGAATTCGCCATGACGCCGTTGGAAGACGCGCTGAAGGGCGAAGAGACCGGCAAGATCCGCTCTGCGATCCAGAACCTGACCGAAGCTGCGATGAAACTGGGAGAGGCGATCTACAAGGCCTCGCAGTCCGAAGGCAGCAGCAGCGATGACGATGACCAAGCGCGCCCCGTGGACGACGACATTGTCGACGCTGACTTCGAGGATCTGGGAAACAACAAGCGGAAGTGATGCCGCGCGAACCGAAACAGGGGGCGGTCTGGCAACAGACCGCCCCCTCCCGGTTCTAGGGAAGGGGTTTTGCCGTGGCAAAACGCGACTATTACGACGTCTTGGGCGTGGCGCGCGGGGCCAGCGCGGAAGATCTGAAAAAGGCCTATCGCAGCAAGGCCAAGGAACTGCATCCGGACCGCCACACAGCCGATCCAAACGCCGAAGCCCAGTTCAAGGAAGTGAACGAGGCCTATGACGTCCTGAAGGATGCCGACAAGAAGGCGGCCTATGACCGGTTCGGGCATGCGGCCTTTGAGGGCGGGTCGGGGGGTGCCGCGCGTCGCGGCAGTCAGGGCTATGCAGGACAAGGCGACTTTGCGTCCGCCTTTTCGGATGTGTTCGAAGACCTCTTTGGCGACTTCATGGGCGGACGCGGTGCCGCAGGCGCGCGATCACGCGTCCAGCGCGGGTCGGACCTGCGTTACAACATGCGCGTCTCGCTTGAAGAGGCGTTTTCCGGGGCGCAGAAAAGCATCTCGGTGCCGACCCTGGCGACCTGCGATGTCTGCACCGGATCGGGTGCCGAGGGCGGCGCCGAGCCTGTCACTTGCCCCACCTGTTCCGGCATGGGAAAGGTCCGCGCGCAGCAGGGCTTTTTCACCGTCGAACGGACCTGCCCTACCTGTAACGGTGCAGGTCAGACGATCAAGAATCCGTGCAAGAAATGCGGCGGCGCTGGTCGCGTCGAGAAAGAGCGCAGCCTGTCGGTGAACATCCCCGCTGGCGTCGAGACCGGGACCCGCATCCGCCTCGCGCAAGAGGGCGAGGCGGGCTTGCGCGGCGGGCCGAACGGGGATCTTTACATCTTCATCGAGGTGAAGGAACACGCGATATTCCAGCGCGACGGCGTGCATCTGTTCTGTCAGGTGCCGATCTCCATCGCGACAGCCGCCTTGGGCGGCGAGGTTGACGTGCCCACCATCGACGGTGGCAAAAGCCGCGTGCGTGTCCAGCCCGGCAGCCAGACCGGCAAGCAGATGCGCCTGCGGATGAAGGGCATGCCTGCCCTGCGCGGTGGCAGTGCCGGGGACATGGTGATCGAGTTGGCGGTGGAAACCCCCGTTAACCTGACCAGCCGTCAAAAGGAACTTCTGCGCGAGTTCGAAAAGCTGTCCGAGGAAAACAATCCCGAAGGCGAAAGCTTTTTCTCCAAGGTCAAGGGATTCTGGGACGGCAAGAAGTCCTGACCCCGGCCCCGCCGGTCAGCCGACGCGGTGGCCGTGAACCCAGACGCCGCGCACTGCTGCGGCGACCTCCAACCGTTTGACGCGGATCACATCGGCGCGGGTCCCGACCACAAGGTGCCCGCGATCGTCCAGGCCGGCTGCTTCGGCCGGTGCGGCCGTGACCGTGGCAATGCCGCGCGCCAGGTTGCCCCAGATATCGCCGAGCATCAGTGCTGACGACAGCAGCGACGACGGCACGTAATCCGACGAGACGATGTCCAGAAGGTCTGCCTCGGCCAGTGCCTTGGCTGCAACATTGCCGGAATGCGACCCGCCCCGGATCAGGTTCGGCGCCCCCATCATCACCTTTATGCCGCTGTCCTGGCAGGCCTGCGCGGCCTCGGTCGTGGTCGGGAATTCGGCGAAATGCGCACCATGGGCAGCAGATACCGCGACTTGCGGCGCGGTCGTGTCGTCGTGACTGGCCAGAACCGCCCCGTAGCGACGGGCCTCGGCCACGGCAACGGCCTCGTGGCGTGCGCCGACCTCGTCTTTCAGCGCGCGCAGTCCGGCAACATGGGCGTCGAATTCCGTTTCCGTCAGACCGCGCTTTTTGGTCATGTAATCCCACAGCTTGGACAGATCCCGGAACTGCCGTTCGCCGGGCGTGTGGTCCATCAGGCTGACGATCCCGATCTGATCATCAGGACCGAACTTTGCCATTTCGTCGATCAGGGTTTCCGAACAGACTTCGGCGCGAAGATGCAGCAGATGGGTGATGCGCAGCACGCCTTGCGCGCGCATCGCCAGAATCTCATCTGCCAGGCCGCGGGCATATTCGCCGTAGCCGCTCTTGAGATCCGACAACACGGACCCCACGCGCAACGCGTCGAAAACCGTGGTGATGCCGACACTTGCCATTTCGGCATCATGGGCAAGGATTGCGGCGGCATGCGGCCAGTTGACACGCGGACGCGGTTCGATGTGCCGCTCGAGGTTGTCGGTATGCAACTCGATCAGGCCCGGCATCACGAGGTCCCCGTCGCAGTCGATGGCACCGGCTGGCAAGACCGCGCCGTCAAAGATATCCGTGATGACGCCGTTCGACATCCGGACCCCACCCCGACGAACGCCGTCAGGCAGGACCAGTGTGGCATTGGCAAGAACGATTTCGGTCATTCAAGATATTCCTGACAAGACGTGGCAAGGTAAGGAAGCTGCACTACAGTCGCGCTGTCACAGGGATGTGACACAAACGGCATAGGTCGCAAGAGATGAACCAGATGAAGCGATACGCCGTCTACTACGCGCCGCCGCCCGGACCCTTTGCCGATCATGCCAGTGCGTGGCTTGGCTGGGATGCGGCCCTTGGTCAAGCGGTGCCGCACCCAGTGGTTCCGGGATTGCCGATCCCGGTCGATGCACTGACCGCTGAGCCCCGCAAATACGGGTTCCACGGGACCCTGCGCGCGCCCTTCCGGCTGGCCGATGGTGTTGATGAGGCAGCGTTGGACCAGACCTTGCGTCACTTGGCGCAAGCCTTGCGCAGGGTCGAACTTGACGGGCTGAAGCTGCAGGACCTTGACGGATTTCTTGCCCTGACGCCCGATGGCGATGTCAGCGCGCTTGCAGCACTTGCCCAGCACATCGTCAAAGCCACCGACACCTTGCGCGCACCGCTGACGCAAGACGAGATCGCGCGGCGCAGGCCCGAAACCCTGACCCCCAGCCAGCGCGCGTATCTTGACCGCTGGGGCTATCCCTTCGTGAAGGAATTCTTTCAGTTTCATCTGACGCTGACGGGACGGCTGAGCAGGTCTGATGCCGACGTGGTCTTTCCCGTTGTTCGGGACCATTTTTCGGGCGTGCTGCCGCAGCCCTTCGCGATCGAGGATGTCTGCCTGTTCGGTGAAGACATGCAAGGATGCTTTCATTTGATGCACCGCTACGCCCTTTCGCGCTGAAGCGCTGCCAGAAACCGGATAGCGCCGGTTGCAGGCGTGCCGTCGTTGATGACTTCGCTGGCAGTCATGCCGGCTGGCAGATTGAACGCCGCCCGTTCCAGACGCGCGGCGATGTCGGCAACGCTTTCACGACCGCGCGCTGCCAGCCTTGCCGCCAGGACCGCGGTGGGGGCGGTCACCAACAGCACGCGCAAACCCGGAAACTGCTGCATGGCCGCACCCAGCATCGCACGTGAGCCGTTGAACAGGATCGGCCCAGGGCGGTCCAGCTGATCCCTCGGGATGCCATAGCTCAGGCCATGCGCCTGCCAATCCAGTGCAAATTGCCCTGCGGCCTTGCGTGCTGCGAATTCTTGCGGCGTGACACCTTCGAAATCCTCGCCGCCTGCGGTTTCGGGCCGTGTGATGACGCGGCGAACAACGCATAGGTCTGGCCGGGCCTTGACGGCTGCGGCCATCAGCGTGTCCTTGCCCGCACCAGAGGGCCCGACGACCGCGATCAGGTCAGGCGTCATGCCGCCATGCCCGGGGTAAACTCCGTCACATCGACCAACCGGTCGCAAAGACGCGCCCTTGCGGCCTCGTCATGAAAAATGCCGATGATGGCCGCGCCGCGCGCCTTGGCCTCTTCGATCAGGGTCAGCACGACCTCCCGGTTGGCAACATCCAGGCTGGCGGTTGGTTCGTCGAGCAGCATCGCGGGGTAATCATGGGCAAAGCCGCGCGCAATGTTGACGCGCTGCTGCTCGCCACCGGAAAACGTCGTGGGGGACAGAGTCCACAGGCGTTCGGGGATATTGAGGCGCGTCAGAAGGTCAACGGCTTTCGCCCGCGCCACGACCTGGGACACGCCCAGTTGCAGCAGAGGCTCAGCCACCACTTCAATCGTGGGGACCCGGGGCACGACGCGCAGGAACTGGCTGACATAGCCCAGCGTCCGCCGGCGCAGGGCGATGATCTCGCGCGGGGTGGCGGTGGCAACGTCGGTACCCGCAACCAAGATGCTGCCCGTGGCGGCAAGGTAGTTGCCGTAGATCATCCGCATCAACGTGGATTTGCCCGCACCCGAACGGCCGGTCAGGCCGATGCATTCACCGGGTGCGACCGACAAGTCAGCGTCGGCCATCACAGGGATGACCGCGCCCCCCTGGTTGTAAAGCGTGAAGGCCTTGGAAAGATTTGAGATTGTGATCATCACTAGACCTGCAAGACCGAGGATACCAAAAGCTGCGTATAGCCATGCTGCGGGTCGTCCAGCACCTGATCCGTCAGGCCATGTTCCACCACGCGGCCGGATTTCATCACCATCAGCCGGTCGGCCAGCAGTCGCACCACCGCAAGATCATGCGTGACGATGATCACCGACAGGCCCAGATCGCGCACCAGACCCCGCATCAGATCCAGAAGCCGCGCTTGTACCGACACGTCAAGACCGCCCGTCGGTTCGTCCATCAACACCAGACGCGGACCGGTGACCAGGTTGCGCGCGATCTGCAGGCGTTGCTGCATGCCGCCAGAAAACGCCGTTGGCCGGTCGTCGATGCGGTCGGCGGCAATCTCGACCCGGCCCAGCCAGTCGACCGCCTTGGCACGGATATCGCCGTAGTGGCGCGCGCCCACAGCCATCAGACGCTCTCCGACGTTGCCGCCCGCGCTGACCCCCATGCGCAACCCGTCACGCGGGTTCTGGTGGACATAGGCCCAGTCGGTCCGCATCAGCCGACGCCGCGCGGCCTCGGCCATGGTAACCGTGTCGTGCATCGTGCCGTCGACATCGAACAGCACCTGCCCCGCATCGGGCCGCAGATGTCCCGCCAGGGAGGAGAGCAGCGTCGACTTGCCCGACCCGCTTTCGCCAACAATGCCCAGAACTTCGCCCGGCCAAAGGTCAAAGCAGACATCCGCGCAGCCGATCCGCGCGCCGTAGCGCTTGGTCAATCCCTGCACCGACAGCAAAGGCCCGGTCCGGACCTGCATTCCGGTCTCCACCAATCCCATCACGCCACCTCTTGCGGAGAAAGCCGCCCCTTGTGTCCTGCATCCCTGCGCCCGGCGCAGTGGTCGGTGTCAGAGCAGACAAACATCCGGCTGCCACGATCATCGGTGATGACCTCATCCAGATAGGTATCGCCCGCACCGCACAGATCGCAGTCATGCGGGGCCTTGCTGGCCACAAACGGATGATCGTCAAAATCGAGGCTGACAACTTCGGTATAGGGCGGCACGGCATAGATGCGCTGTTCACGCCCGGCCCCGAAAAGCTGGATCGCGGCATTTTGCCCAAGCTGGGGGTTGTCAAACTTCGGGATCGGCGAGGGGTCCATCACATAGCGCCCTTCGACTTTGACGGGATA
Source organism: Rhodobacterales bacterium (assembly GCA_031426185.1). Classification (GTDB taxonomy): domain Bacteria; phylum Pseudomonadota; class Alphaproteobacteria; order Rhodobacterales; family Rhodobacteraceae; genus JAJNPS01. Next base: position 5,861 of record JANPKV010000067.1, read on the forward strand.
GTCATAGGCGGTCGCGATTTCCCCATGCCGGGCGATATCCTCGTACAACTTGACATGCATGAGACCGTATTCCTCCAGCTCGTGCATCTTGCGCGTCTCGGTCTCGCGTGGTTCCAGGAACCGCAGCGGCTCGGGGATCGGCACCTGATAGACAAGGATCTGATCCTCGGTCAGCGCGGTTTCGGGAATGCGGTGGCGGGTCTGGATGATCGTCGCCTCGGTCGTCGTCTCGGTCACGGCCACATCGGCAGTGCGCTGAAAAAATCGACGGATGGAAACGGCGTTGGTGGTGTCGTCAGCGCCCTGGTCGATCACCTTGAGGGTGTCTTCCGGCGTCAGGCACGCAGCCGTGACCTGCACCCCTCCGGTTCCCCAGCCATAAGGCATCGGCATTTCACGGCTGGCAAACGGCACCTGATAGCCGGGGACCGCAATGCCCTTGAGGATCGCCCGCCGGATCATGCGCTTTGTCTGCTCATCCAGATAGGCGAAGTTGTAGTCGTTCATAGCAACCCCCGGTCGGCCAGCGCGGTTTCAAGCGCATCCGGGTCGGTGAAGTGGATCGCATCCATTCCCGTAGCCCTGGCGCCGATGATGTTCTTTTCGCTGTCGTCAATGAAAACGCAGTCCGCCGGTGCCACACCCGCGCGGGCGCAGAGCAGGTTGAAGATCCGCGCCTCGGGCTTGAGCATGCGTTCCATGCCAGACACGATGGTCACGCCGAAAGATGTCCCGAGGCGCGGATGCGTGGCGACCCCGACCGGCCAGGTTTCCGCAGACCAGTTTGTGATCGCGTGGACCCCGTGGCCTTTGGCGCGCAGACGATCCAGCAGGGTCCAGGTCCCCTCGATGGCTGCGGGCACGGTCAGACCGTAGCGGTCGACATAGGTCGCTAGCAGTGCGGCGTCCGACACATCATCCAGTTCGGCGGACAGGGCAGCAAAGGTTTCACCACTGTCGGCGCGAAGGTTGCGGGCGTAAAAATCCGTGCGTGCAAAGAAGGCATCGACCGAGGCGCTGTCGCCAAGGTCGGGCAAAAAGGCAAGATGGGGGTCCCAACGCACCAGCACCTGACCCACGTCAGAGATGATCGCGGTCATTCTGCGGCCTCTTGCAACTGCGTTGCCTCGGCCCGCAACCGCCGCACAAGTTCCAGCTCCGACTGGAAGTCGACGTAATGGGGCAGCTTGATGTGTTCCAGAAATCCCGTGGCCTGAATGTTGTCGCAGTGCATCAACACAAACTCCTCGTCCTGCGCCGGGGCGCCGATATTGTCCTCGCCCAGTTCCTGCCAGCGCAAGGCGCGGTCAACCAGGCTCATCGCGATGGCCTTGCGTTCGGATTGGCCGAACACCAGACCGTAGCCCCGGGTGAATTGCGGCGGCTCGGTCTTTGAGCCTTTGAACTGGTTGACCGTTTCGCATTCGGTCACCTCGACCTCGCCGATGTCGATGGCAAAGCCAAGCTCGGGAATGTCCATCACGACCGCGACGCGTCCGATGCGAAGCTCTCCGACAAAGGCATGGGTGCGCCCATAGCCGCGCTGCGTCGAATAGGCCATCGACAGGATGAACCCTTCGTCGCCGCGCGTGATCGCCTGCAGGCGCAAGGGCCGCGAGGCAGGCAGTTCCATCGGGGTGCGGGTCAGGTCGGGCGGGGCGTCCGTGCCATAGTCTCCTGCGTCCTCGATAAGGCCGTCCCGGTCGAGAAAGGACATGACATGGGGAACCGGGGTCGTGGTCGCAGGCATCGTCGGCGTGGCCGGCAGGGCCTCGCCATCAGCGGCAAGGCAAAAATCCAAAAGGCGGTGGGTGTAGTCGAAAGTCGGGCCCAGAACCTGTCCGCCCGGCAGGTCCTTGAACGTCGCGGAGATGCGCCGGTCAACCGCCATGGCCTCGGTGTCTACGGGATGTGACGACCCAAGGCGTGGCAGGGTGGTGCGGTAGGCGCGGATCAGGAACACGGCCTCGATCAGATCGCCGCGCGCCTGCTTGATCGCAAGCGCCGCGAGGTCGGGATCAAACAGCGACCCTTCGGCCATCACGCGGTTGACGGCCAGGGCCAGCTGTTCGCGGATCTGCGCGATGGAAAGCTCGGCAACCGCCGTATCGCCGCGCCGTTCTTCGGCCAGCCAGGCATGGGCGTTGTCGATGGCCCGTTCGCCACCCTTGACGGCGACATACATCAGACGTCCTCCACGCGGGTTGATCTTGGCAAGCCCGCGACCTGATCGCCGCAGGTCAGATAGGTGTCAAATCCCAACGGAAAAAGCGCCCGGTTGGCCTGGAACGCGGCCAATTCGGGCAGCGAAAGACGCGCGGTATCCTTGATGCCGGGACCTGTCAGTCGCGCCCCCTGCGGCGTCAGGTCGTCAACCTCGACGATCAGGGTCACGGCGCGGTCCGGATAGTCGGGCAGTCCCACCGGGAACCGGTCCACGGGACCGAGATCAGCCCAGCGGCCGACGGCAAACATCGCGGTATCGGCAGGACAGATCGGTGCGCCGGTATGAAAGCTGATCCAGTCGCGAACCGCAGCACAGTCAATGCTGCCCGCCAGATGCACCGGTGTCGTGCCATCGGTGAGGGTCAGCAGCACGACCCCCGCCGCAACAGACAGCGGAGCCGGGGGGGTCGCACCCGCAACTGGCCAGATCGTGCCGGGGCGCGCCATCGCCTGCAACAGGGCGCGAAAGGCACGCGAAGACTGGATCGCGGGGTCATCGAACCCGCCGAGCAACGCATTGACGTTCATTTGTCTTCCCCGCGAACCATGGTGAAGAATTCGACCTTTGTCGCGGCGGCCTTGCCTGCGCGAGCACCACGGATGGCGTCGGCCTCGGCGCGGAGGGGGTTCAGAACAGTGTCATGCAGGCTGACATGCTGATCGGTCTGAAGCAACGCATCCAGAATTGCAGCCCGCATCGCATGGTCCTTGTCGCGCCCCTGAACATAGGCGTGACCGACGACGCCCTCTGCAAGCTGGACCGAACAGCGCGTGACCGTCATCTCGCCCAGATTGAAAGCTGAACCGGTGCCGCCCACACGTCCCTGCACCATCACCGCACCGATTTCCGGCGGACGCAGGACTTTCGCCTGCGGCAGGTCCGGCGTCAGTGCCTTCAGGCGTCCCGGAGTGGCCTTTGCCAAAAGCGACATCCACGCCTGGCGGTCGCGGGAGGGATGGTCAGACGGGTGGGGCATGGCATCCTCGACAACTTGCAGACTTGTCTAGTTAGATATACAACTAGACAACTTCATAACGCGGGATCCGGATGATCGCAACCGTGGTGGTGTGAATTTTCTGTAACAGGAGCTGCTGATGTCCCGTACCGCGATCTGGAAATCGATTGCCGACACGATCACGGTGGAAATCGCGCAAGGCCACTATCTTTCCGGCAGCAAGCTGCCAACCGAAGCCGCGCTGGCCAGCCGGTTTGGCGTCAATCGCCACACCGTGCGACATGCGCTGGCGACGCTCGCCAGTGCGGGCGTGGTCCATGCGCGGCGTGGTGCGGGGGTCTATGTGGCACAGCGGCCGGCCGATTACGCGCTTGGTCGCCGGGTGCGGTTCCATCAGAATGTTGCCAGCATGGGCCGCACCCCTTCGCGGCACGTCAGCCGGCTGGAAACCCGGCCAAGCAGCGACAAGGAAGCCGAGGCGCTGGCGATCGAGGTGGGCAGTCCGGTGCATGTGATCGAGGGCGTCTCGCTGGCTGACGGGCAACCGCTGGCCAGCTTTCGGTCGGTGTTTCCGGCAGAGCGGCTGCCTGGCCTGCTGGCGTGCATGGCCGAGGAACCTTCGGTCACGGCGGCGCTGCTGGAATGCGGTGTCACTGACTATACCCGCGCCTCGACCCGGTTGACGGCCAAGTTGGCCACCGCTGTTCAGGCCCTGACATTGCAGGTGGCGGAGGGTGCGCCGATCCTGCGCGCGGTCGCGATCAACGTCGATGCCATGGGGGTCCCAGTGGAATATGGCACGACATGGTTTGCCGGCGACCGGGTGTCGTTGACGGTCGCGCCCGATTAGCCGTGGTATTTTTCCAGGAACGCCTCTGCCTTGAGGCTGCGGAAATCCTGCAGGGCGGTCCGCAGGCGGTCATGGTGCCAGTCCCACCAAGCCAGCGCCAAAAGACGGTCAGCGATGGCTTGGGAAAATCGGGCGCGCAGCGGGGTGGCGGGCAGCCCGGCCACGATCATGTAGGGCGGCACGTCCTTGGTCACGACCGCCCCTGCGGCGATCACCGCCCCGGCCCCGACCGTCACCTCGGGCTTGATGATCGCGCCGTGTCCGATCCAGGTATCGGGTCCGATCACGGTGCGGCGCGCGGCGCGGGCGGCAAAAAAGTCGGGATCGTCAGCGACATCGTCCCAGTAATAGCTTGATCGATAAAGAAAGTGATGAAGACTTGCGTGGTCCATCGGGTGGTCGGTAGGACCCATCCGCGTCAATGCCGCGATGTTGGAAAACTTGCCGACAGTGGTGTTCGCGATGTCGGAATGGCGGTCACAATAGGCGTAATCCTCAAAGGTGGAATTGGTGATCCGGCTGCCCTCTCCCACCTCGCAATAGGCGCCAAAGGTGGAATTCGTGGCGCGTGCGCCTTCGTGGATCAAGGGGGAGGTGGCGGATAGCTTTGTCATCGCTAGCCCTTGATCAGCTTGCGCCGCAACCAACCCGACAGCGTATCCATCAGCATCACCATCAACACGATCAGGGTCATGTAATAGGCGACCTCTTCCCAATCCTTCTGGGTGATGATGGCTTGGGTCAGCAGCAGCCCGATCCCCCCTCCGACAATCGCACCGATCACGGTGGCGCTGCGGGTGTTGGATTCGAGGTAATAGAGGATTTGCGACAGAAGTACCGGCGTCACCTGCGGGATGACGCCGAACCGCGCGCGCAGAACGCTGTTCGCACCGGTGGAACGCAGCCCCTCGACCTGCTTTTCGTCGATATTCTCCAGCGCTTCGGAAAACATTTTGCCAAAGGTTCCGGCATCCGTGATCATGATCGCAAGCGACCCCGTCATCGGACCGGGCCCAAAGGCGCGGGACAGGATGATCGTCCAGATCAGTCCATCGACCCCCCGGATGAAGTCAAAGACGCGGCGGGTGCCGAACCGGACGGCGCTGACGGGCATGAAGTTCGAGGCGGCGACAAAACCAAGCGGAAACGCCACGAGTGCGGCACCCACGGTACCCAGGAAGGCCATCAGGATCGTCTCGAAGATCGCCCAGAGGACATCGCCGTGGCGCCACATCTTGTTGGTCCAGACCTCGGATACGATGTAGCTGACGTTCGTCCTTGCGGGGTCGACCCGTTCGCCCCAAAGCGCCAGCCCTGCCAGTTCGGCCGGGCTCTTGTTGTAGAACGGGCTGTCGAGGGTGAAAAAGAACAGCTCCCACCCCGCCTGGTATCTGAACGTTTCCACCTTTGACCGGGTGTAGTTGAACCGCCCGGCATCGGTTGTGACCGTCACCTTGTTATCGGCCGCATTGATCCAGTCCGGCAAAGGCTGCGGGGCGGTCAGGGCAAGCTTGCCGTCGACCGGCTTGATGTCGATGGTGCCGTAGCCCGGCACGACAAAGCGCGCGCCATCCGCGTCGTAGGTCACAAGGTGCCCAGTGCCGAGGTCGATCCGGGTCACGTCGCCGTTGCGCGTCACCCAGTCCGGCAGCATTCCGTCAGGATAGGTGCCCTTGTTCTCGCCTTCGATCGCAACGACGACAGCGCCGGATGCATTGGTGCGGGTGACATGCGTCTTGTAGGACCAGAAGTCGGACGTGAGGATGGCCGCATTGTCCATCCGGGCGCGTTGGGCAAGGCCGGGGATGTCAAAGGCGAAGAAGGTGTAGGTCAGGTAGACCAGGATCGCAATCGGGACACCGAATGCAAAAAGGCGGCGGCGCGCGAAGGTAGTAGTGACCTGATCGGCGAGGGTCGAAGCGTTCACGATGGCGGTCACAGCACGGCCCCCCTGACCAGACGATTGCGGTAATGATCCGAAAACCGGTCGATCAGAAAGATCGTCAGGAACAACAGGATGAAGATGGCCACGACCTGGTCATAGCGCCCCTGCCCCCATTGCATCGCCAGTTTGAGATCATGGCCAATGCCGCCCTCGCCCACGAAACCAAGGATGGCGCTGGCACGGACGTTGATCTCAAACCGAAGCAGCGCGTAGCTCAGCCAGTTCGGCGCCACCTGCGGAATGACCCCCAACCACATGCGCTGACCCCATGTGGCACCAACCGACGACAGCCCCTCGACCGGTTTGAGATCAGCGTTTTCGGCGACTTCGGAAAACAGCTTGCCCAAGGCACCGCCGGTGTGAAGGGCGATGGCGATCACGGCAGGAACGGGCCCCCCGCCAAGGATATAGATCAGGATCAGCGCGATGACGATTTCCGGGATGGCGCGCATTGCATCCATGGATCGGCGAAAGAGGCCGATGAGACGCGGCCAGCGCGCAAGTCCGCGCGTCGCCAAAAGCGACAGCACCACCGCGAGCAATGCGCCGATAAGGGTCGAGACCGCGGCAATGTTGACCGTTTCGACCAGCGAGGGAATGAATTCAACGAAAAGGGCAGGCAGGTTGGCGCGATTGGTCCATGCCTCGGACAGAACCTCGGCTGCAAAGTCATCGATCTGCGGCAGACCATTCCAGAATCCGCCCGCGTTGCGGTGGTCCGCCAGGATCCAGCCCGAGGCAAAGACGGCGATGAAAAGAACCAGCAGGATGCCGCCATACATGCGCTTGCGGCGGACCATTTCCAGATAGGCACCGGACGGTGACGCGGTGTCCGGACGTGGGCCCGGCTCTGGCCCAAAGGCTATGTCGACCATCCCCGATCCCCCTGCAAAAGACATGCCGGGCCACCCATCGGATGACCCGGCAAAAACGTCGTGTCGCTTACATGCCTTCTTGCAGTTTGCGGGCGTCGACCACGCCCTGGAACTGGTCATGCGTTACGGGAACGAAGTCTTTTGCTTCACCGGCGGCGACGGCATAGGCGCATTCCGGGTCCGTTTCCCACATGGTGTCGACCAGCGTGTTGACCTTGTCCTTGATGTCCTGCGGCAGCGAGCGGCGCACGACATAAGGACCGTTCGGGATCAGCTTGGAACGCCAGATCTCAACGATGTTGTTCATGTCGACAAGGCCCGCATCAGCGGCTTTGCGGAAAGCGCCGTTGGAATAGCCGTCTTCCCAATTGCCCAGACCGTCCGCCCATGACACGCCCGCCTCGAAGTCGCCGTTGGCCACGCCGACGATGGTCTGCTCATGTCCGCCGGACATTTTGACCTCGGAGAAGTAATCCTCCAGTTTGCCGTAGGTCGCCGAAAGTTCAGCTGCGGGAACGAGGTAGCCCGACGTGGAGTTCGGGTCCGCAAAGGCGAAGGATTTGCCCTTGGCTTCGTCCATGCTGGTGATGCCGCTGTCTTTCTTGGCGAAACCGATCGCGTAGTAGCCGGTGGAGCCGTCGACATTCTGCGTGGTCAGAGCGACGTCGACTGCCTCGGGATCGGTCAGGTAGATCTTGGCATAAGCCGATGCGCCAAGACCCGCATAGTCCAGCGTGCCGCCAAGCAGGCCCTGGATCACGCCGTCATAATCAGCGGGGGTGAAAAGCTTGACTGGCACGCCCAGCGTTTCTTCGACCTTTGCGCGGAAACATTCGTTCGAGGTCAGGCGGTCCTGGGCGTTTTCGCCGCCGAGAATGCCGATATTGAATTCGGTGATCGCATGGGACTCTGCGTATGCAACGCCGGACATCGTCGTTGTGGCAGCCAGAACGGCAAGCAGCTTTTTCATGGTCGTCTCCAAGTTGGCGGCCCGTGTGGGCCAGGGTGGAAAAGGTCAGGCCAGCAACGCTTCGGCATAGCCGTTGTCGCTGGGGCCAGTGTCGATCGCGGTGGATGTCGCGGCCTCGTTGAACGAGGCGTCCGCGCCGTAGATGTCGCGGGCAACGCCGGTGGTCAGCTGCTCGGGCGCGCCGTCGAACACGATGCGTCCGTCGCGCATGCCGATCACGCGGTCGCAGTAGCGGCGCGCCGTATCCAGGGTGTGAAGGTTCGCGATGACCATGCGGCCATCCTCGTCATGGATCTTGCGCAGGGCATCCATCACGATCTGGGCGTTCATCGGATCAAGGCTGGCAATGGGCTCGTCCGCCAGGATGACCTTGGGGTCCTGCATCAGGGCGCGGGCAATGGCGACGCGCTGCTGCTGGCCACCCGACAGCGCCTCGGCGCGCTTCGGTGCCTGTTCGGCAATGCCAAGCCGGTCCAGGATATCCAGCGCCTTGAGGATGTCGGCGCGCGACCATAGATTGAACATGGTCTGAACGGTCGAGCGGCGGTTCAGGATCCCGTGCAGCACGTTGGAGGCGACATCCATGCGGGGCACAAGGTTGAACTGCTGAAAGATCATCGCACACTGGCTTTGCCACGCGCGTTTTTCGGCGCCGTTCAGCCCGAGGACATTGCGGCCTTCGACCAGAATTTCGCCCGATGTGGCATCGGTCAGCCGGTTCATCATGCGCAGAAAGGTAGACTTGCCCGCGCCGGAGCGACCGATGACGCCGACAAAGGCAGACTTGGCGACGCTAAAGCTGACGTTGTCGACGGCCGCCTTTTGCCCGAACAAGCGGGTCACGTTTCGAACCTCAAGCACTGCGCAACCCCCAAGTAGCGTTGCGGTCGAGCTACGGACCGGAGGTAACAACTCTTCTGGCTTTGGGTGAAGTTTTTGTGACAGCTTGGTCGTTAACCCTTCCTTCATCATGCGCGTGGCAGCCTTGCCGGCATGACCAGACACGGCTTTCAGGACGGCACGCTGCCCCTTTTCGTTCCCGCCGGGGACGCTGATGAAGCTGCCGGCACGCCGCTGGACGGCAAACTGCCCTCCTACATCCTGGACCACAGGAAACGCCTGCGCGCCCGCTTTACCGAGGGTGGCGCGGCTGCAATGCCGGAATACGAACTTTTGGAACTGGTCTTGTTTCGCGCGATCACACGGCAGGATGTCAAACCGCTGGCACGGCTGCTTATCGATACATTCGGCGACTTTAACCGTGTGATCAGTGCCAGCCCCGCGCGCCTTTCCAGTGTCAAAGGCGTCGGTGACGCGGTCATTCTGGAGCTGAAGATCGTCGAGGCTGCGGCCCAGCGCATGATGCGCGGCAAGGTGATCAACCGGGCAGTGCTGTCATCCTGGGACGCGCTGCTGGACTACTGCCACACGGCGATGGCGCACCGCGAAACCGAACAGTTCCGCATCCTGTTTCTTGACCGCAAGAATGTCTTGATCGCGGATGAAGAACAGGCGCGCGGGACGGTCGACCATGTGCCCGTCTACCCGCGCGAGGTCGTGAAGCGCGCGCTTGAACTGAACGCAAGTGCGCTGATTCTGGTCCACAACCACCCTTCGGGCGATCCCACCCCATCGGAGGCCGACATCACCATCACGCATCAGATCAAGGAGGCGACCGAGGTGCTGGGGCTGTTGCTGCATGACCATCTGATCATCGGCAAATCGCGCGAAGTCAGCTTTCGGGCGTTGGGATACCTTTAGCCCCCGTCAAGGACTGGCGGCGGCGGCCTCAGGCAGGGGCGGCATGGGCATCGCGGGCCCTACCCAAAGCTCCACCCGGCGGTTCAGCCGCTTGCCCGCTTCGGTCGTATCGCAGGCCATGGGCAGCGCCTCGCCAAAGCCTTCAACCGTCGGCAACTGATCGGCCCGGATGTCGGGCGCGATCAGTACAAGCGCCTCCAGGACGGCCTGCGCGCGGTCGCGCGACAGGGCCTGATTGTCGGTGGCAGCACCGGAACCGTCAGAAAAACCGACCAGCGTCAGTTGCTCGCGCGCGAAGTTGCCTGATCCGATCAGGCGGGCAAGGTCGTCAAGGTTGTCGCGCGAGGTCGCGTCGAGTTCGGTCGCGCCGTCCTCGAACCGAAAGGTCAGTGACAGCCTGTCGGTGCCGGTCATTGCCGCAACCAGCGCTTGCAGGTCCGGCAGTGTCACGTCGGAACCGGCCCCTCGGATCGCATTGATCAGCCGCAGGCCGTCATCGGTCAGAGGGTGGCGCTGGATGTCGCGCCCGACATAACCAAGGCTGGCGACAGTCCTGTCGCCTGACGGGCTGGACAGAAACTCCAGGAACTCCCGCGCAATCAGTGGCAGCCGGCGCGGCGGTATCAGCAGCAGCGATGGAAAGGTCAGCGGATAATCCTCGGCGCGGATGGCGGCGGGGTCGTGCGACAAGGGAAAGCCGCAACTGTCGGTCATCGGCAAGGCGCGGGCGGGTCCTTGCGCCGATTTGCCGACGAGGGCGAGCGCCCAGGGATCGCGCGCGACCGCCGCTGCCATCGACGCCTGATCGGGATGCCACACTGCCGCGATGACGGGCTGGCCAAGACGCTTTTCGATCATGGCGGCCAGTTCAGTGCCCGGACCCACGGCGTGCAGGACAATCGGCATATCGGGTCCGCCCGCCTCGTTCCAGTTGGAGACCGCGCCGGTCAGGGCGCGCGCAAGGTCTGCCGTAGACACGCGCGGCGTGGGATTGTCAGGCGCGACGATGGGGATCAGCGCATCGAGCGCCAGCACCCGCGTGCGAAAGGCGGGATCGGCCTGCAGCGACACCACAAGTTCCGCCTCGGCCGATGCCAGCAACCTGCGCGACTGGGCGGCATCAAGCGGTGCGAAGGTGACCTCGGCCAGGATCTGGTCGGTCCGAGGATCGCGGAGTGTCGCCCCCACGGTGGAGCCTTCGGTCGGCAGATAGGCGTAACCGCGTTCTGCCGCAAAGGCCTGAAAAACGGGCAGGATCAGCCGGCCACCGGCATCGGCTTCGCCAACGATCCTGATCCGCGCTCGGGGTGCCGTCAGGTCTGGACAGCCCGGCCCGTCACAGATCACCCCCTGCCCGTCAACGGTCAGCGTCCCGTAAGCGGTCTTGATGGTGTAAAACTCGCCGTCATACGCCTGCAGGCTGCCGCTGATCGCCAGCGCACCGTCCCGGGCGGTCAGGGTGATGTCTTGCGCGGATGCCGCATCCATGGTCAGGCAAAGGGCGATCCCTGCCGCGCGCGCTTGCCATGATGCCATTTGCCCATCCGCAGGGCGATCAGTTCGCCACCGCAAGTGTCAGGTTCTGGACGGGATTTTTCAACACCAGAATGTCCCCCAATGTGGCGCAGTCGGGCATCGCCAGCGTAAGATCGCTGACCTCCGATTGTCCGGCGTCGCTGATGATCACCTCGCCCAGCAGCTCGCGGCCGCAGGTGTCGGCGGTGACCACCGCTTCGATAGAGACTTCGACGGGGTCGATGTCGCCCACGGGATAGGTGTAGACTTCGGCAAGCATGGCCGGGGACGCCTCGGCGTCGCCAAGGATCATCAGGTAGCCGCCGTCGATATTGCCGGTCAGGGGCAATTTGCCTGGATTGGCCGCAGAGATATGCCCGGTGCCGCCATAGCCGGATCCGTTCTCAAAGGCATTCACGCCGAAGGTATCGCTGTCCATCCACTGCACGGCAAAGCGGCGCAGGATCTTCAGGTCGGGAACCTGAATGGCGCCGTCGATGGTCGACCCATCCGCAAAGCGCAACGAGACCGTCCCGTCGCTGTTCAACGCGGGTATCTTCAGGAAAGCCGAGCCCTGGGCAGTCGTTTGTCCCGTGATGGCAAGCGGGCCGTGCCGAAGGACAATGCGTTCATTCGGATGGCACGGCGACAGCAACGTGATTTCAATGAGCGCGTCGGCAACAACGGCCAGGTCCATCTCGTTCTGACAGCTTTCCTCGGGTTGAAGCAGAACCTCCATCGCTTTGGGAACGATCGATGGTTCCGGCTCGGTCGTGGAGACGATTGCCGGTGCGGGTAGGACCGCGGCAGGTTTCGGGTCTGCGGCCGCTGGCGCCAATGCGATCGGCAGGGCGCTAGGAACGGTGACCGGCAGAATGCTGGCCCCGGTCATGCTGCTGGCGATGATCGGCTTCGGCGGGGCGTCCGGTGTCGGATCGGTGGCCGCAAGTTGGATGGCAGGCTGCGTCACCGCTGCAGCGGTGTCGGCTGCGGGAGCAACCGGTGCGGCAGGAGCGGGCGTCGGCGTCGACGCGGCGGGGATTACCGACGCGGCTGGGCCGGCAGCAACCGGAACGATGACCTTTGGGTTCGCGGCGGGGCCGGAGCTTGTCGCCTCGGCAGCCCTGTTTTCCGACATTGTCTGGACGAAGTGGCCCAGCAAAATTGCAACCGCAAGCACGGAAACAGCACGTGCCAATCTGCGCTTCATGTCCATCTTTACGTTCTTCCCCAAGCGTCCCTGGGGATTGCGTTAGGCGCGAAAGAGGGCGAAGGCGTGGCAAATCAAGGGAATGATTCCAGCGTGATCACGCCGAAAGCCGCGCAGAGGCCGCCTTGTTTCAGACCATTTCAATCTAAGGTTGTGATGTGATCAGGCCAGCTTGCCGTGACAATGCTTGAACTTGAGGCCCGAGCCGCATGGGCAGGAATCGTTCCGCCCCGGGTTGCCCCAGGTGGCCGGGTTTGTTTCGTCAAAGCCCGCCACACGGGCCGCAGGGGCAGCCCCCTCCGCTCCGGTCGCCGCCGCCGCTTCGGGCGCGGGTACGGGTGTCGGCGCGACTTCCTTGGCAGCCGGTGCGGCCGCCTGTTGCTGAGCCAAAAGCTGCGCCATCATGGCCTGCTGCTCTTCCTGCGTCAGCGGGCGAATACGCGACAATTGCTCGGTCACCTGCAGGCGCAGGCCGTTCAGCATCGATTCGAACAGCTGGAAGGCCTCGGTCTTGTATTCGTTCAACGGATCGCGCTGGGCGTAGCCGCGAAATCCGACGACCGAACGCAAATGTTCCAGTCGCAGAAGGTGTTCGCGCCATTTGGCGTCGATCGTCTGCAAAAGCACCTGCTTTTCGATGTTCTCCATCGACTCTTTGCCAAAGGCCTCAAGCTTGCCTGCCATCAGAGTATTCGACGCGTCCGCGATACGTTCGCGAATGCCGGCCTGATCGACGCCTTCTTCCGCAGCCCAATCGGCAATCGGCAGGTCCAGCGAGACCTTTTCCGCGATTGCAGCCTTGAGGCCCGGCACGTCCCACTGGTCGGGATAGGATTTCGGCGGCATGAACTGGTCGACCAGGTCGTCGATCACCTGCAGGCGCATATCCTCGGCGATTTCGCTGACGTCCTCGGCCTGCATGATTTCCAGCCGCTGGCCAAAGATCGCCTTGCGCTGGTCATTCATCACGTCGTCGAATTTCAGCAATTGCTTGCGTATGTCGAAATTGCGGCCCTCGACCTTGGCTTGCGCCTTTTCAAGGCTTTTGTTGACCCAAGGGTGAACG
>JANPKV010000068.1:0-4717 GCA_031426185.1 Rhodobacterales bacterium
GCCTGTTTCATCATCTATTTCTGAAGAGCGAAATTCTGCACCGGATGCTTCCGGGACGCCTGCCGCGAAGGGCAACCATGAATGACGAGCATGACATGGCGAGCCCCGCGCACATGACAAAGGGAGACACATGATGGGCTGCGGTTTCGGTAATGGGCACGGCTCTGGCAGTCTGGGCCATGTTCTGGGCGAAGTGGTGGTCTTCTTCGGCCATCTCGTATCCCAGGTCCTGGTGATCCTGACCTCGGGAGCGGCCCTGGGGCTGTTGACCGCCCTTGTCCTGCTTCTGGCGGCCATGGCGCTGCTGAAAGTCATCTTGACGCGGCGCGGGCCACCAGCCCGCCCGGCCGGATCGGAGGGCGCGAAATGATGATGCACGGCATGGGCGGGGGCATCGGTGGAACCATGATCATGGGCTGGCCGCTGGCAGACTGGGCGATAATCCTGCTGTTGCTGATCGTGTCGATCATGATCGTTGCGTTCGTCAGCGCCATATTGAGCTTTTTGAAACCCCGACTGGATCGGACGCTCCGTATCAACCGACCGCAAGAGCAGGCATCACCCCCTCCGGAGGTGCAGTCGAAATGATCCGTGCAGCCACCATTCTTGCCATGTTCCTGACTTTTGTCACCTTCGCCAGCTTGGGCGGCGCAGGCGGGATGGAAGCTGCTCCGGGGCAGATGGTGCACGTCGGCGGTGCCGTCGTTCTGCTGCCGAGCCAGCTTGACAGATGTCAGATTGCCGCCCCCTGTTCACTGTCATGCGTCGTGTGTGTTGCCGGGATGCTCACCAAGAGCACCGACCTCTTGCACAGCACGGCCAGCGCGGTCGATCTGCACCGCACGCGAGTAGGGCGCATGGTGTCCGAAAGGCTCTACCGGCCACCGAAGGTAGACCGTCACCTATCTGACTGTAACGAACAACATCAAAACAAAGGAACGCAAGATGCGTAAAACGACACTCGCAGCAATGCTTTCGATCATCCTCCTGAGCGCTGGAACCACCGCCTCATTTGCGGGGCACCCGGAGCATCCGTCCGCCGAAGGCATGGCTGGAATGGAAGGTATGACCAGCATGGAAGGGATGGCGGGCATGCAAGGTATGCCAGCTGAGGGCGGTGCCATGCCAATGAAAGGCATGGCCATGATGCCGATGATGATGGGAATGATGGAAATGATGCCGATGATGGGAATGATGCCGATGGGCGGAAAGCCCATGGCAGGGATGGCCGGTATGGCGGACACCGCGGCGGCACCCCAGGCCGTTCCGGCCGGTCTTGAAGCGAAACTCGATCTTCTGATCACCAGCATCGACAGCCTGACGGCGCGGATCGAAGCGCTGGAAGCCCCCGCCGCCAACTAGGCACAACACCAATGGGTCGGGCGCTTCGGCGCCCGCTCCCTCAAGTTTTTGACAATGCAGCGCGCAGTCGCAGGGTTTTACCCACCTCGATGCCTGCCAACCACAGGAGCCTTACGTGAAGAAAATTCCAATCGCGGCCGTTGCCGTCATTGTCCTGTGGTTCGGGCTTTCGGCAATCTGGATGTCGAGTTCCGGCGCAACACAAAATACTGCTCCGGCATCGCAACTCAAGACGGGACAGCCGGTACCACAGTCTTGCGCAATGATGGCATCGATGCGCGGTGGCGGCGATGGCACCGGGGCTGCCATGCCGGGCGGCGGCATGACATTACCGCAGCAAAGCATGCAGCCAGCGGCCGCCGCAGATGGTGCCGCAAGCGCGACACTTCCACCGTCGGTATCAGGCATCATGACCGAACCCGTCGCCCCAGTTCTGGGATTGCATGAGCTGTTTGCGACGCCTCCGGCCCCATCTGCTGCCATTACCGCGGCTCCTGATGATGTCCTGACACGGCTGCAATCGCTTGAAGATAGGCTGGCGGACGCCATCCTGCGGCTTGAGTCAGTCGGCACTGCCGAAGTTGCAGTTGCGGCCGAGGTGGATCGTCAGCCGAGTACCGCGTGGTCATCACAACTTTTGACAGTCGTCATGTCCGGACCTGTCATCGGGTTTCTGCTGTTGCTGCTACTGGTTCTGGCCGTCTCCGGCCTCCGTCGGTCTGATTTTCAAGACATGGCACGTTGGCTTCAACGGTCGCGCAAGGTGCAGGCAGCTTGGCATAGCCCGAAAGGCCGGCAGATACGGGCGGTTGCAAAGCGCAAACAGCGACGGGCGCGGACCTATCTGAAGATCACCGGACTGGATAATCCGCAGGGACGGGCAGCACATTGGGGTCGCCTCGTCGTGCAGGCCGAACATTTTCAGCACCAGGTCACTGCCGGGGTCCGCCCGTTGCTCATCCGAAGTGGCCTGATGCGGCAGCATGCATCGCATGTTGAATATGAGGCATCCGTCGATGTGCCGCGCGTTTATGGCGAGTTGATCCATGCGACCGACGCGAACGGCAAGCAACTGACGGCCGGTGTCTTTGAAGAAGGTCAGGTACGCGCTGCTGCCGGACTGACACTGGCCCTAGGCTCCGTCGCCTTTGCCTACGCCTACTTCGCCCAAATTTACGCGCCGATCCAGATCGTGACCACGCTGTTCTTCTTCGAGTTTCTGATCCGGGTCACGGTCGGGATCGGATACAGCCCCATGGGCATGATCGCGTATCGGATGACCCGCCACCAGACACCACAATGGGTATCGGCCCAACCCAAACGGTTCGCCTGGACGATGGGCCTCATCATGTCACTGGCAATGATGATCATCACCAACAGCGGCATCCGCGGCCCGTTGCCCCTGACGATCTGCCTGATCTGCCTGACCTTGATGTGGCTGGAGGCGGTTCTTGGCCTGTGTCTGGGCTGCGAGATTCACCGCCAGCTAGTGCGACGGGGCTGGATGCAACCCGACAGGAACTTCGAAATTTGCACGAACGGGTCCTGCGCCGTTCAGTCCCAACCCCAATTTGCAAGGTGAAGCCATGAACCAGATGCGCATGTCGGCCCAAACAGCTTCACTAAGAAGCAGGATCGTCGGAATTGAACAGCAGGTGCCGCTCCTCGGCGGTGGGTCGCGGCCCTACGTCAACCTTGACAATGCAGCCAGTACACCCGTCCTGCGCGAGGTGCTCGATACCGTGAACCGGTTCATGGACTGGTATTCCTCGGTCCATCGCGGCACGGGCTTCAAGAGCCAGGTTTCGACCCATGCCTATGAGGAAGCGCGCGGCATCGTTGCGGATTTCGTCGGGGCCAACCGCGCCGAGCATGTGGTGATCTTTGGCAAGAATGCGACCGAAGCCATCAACAAGGTGTCATGGCGCATGAACCTTAGCGCCGATGATGTCGTCCTCGTCTCGCAGATGGAGCATCACAGCAATGATCTGCCCTGGCGCGCCCAGGCACAGGTCGAACATATCGGCGTCGACGACATTGGCGGGCTTGACTTGGCGCACCTGGACAGCCTTTTGCACCAACATGCCGGGCGGGTCCGACTGGTTGCGGTGACCGGGGCATCCAACGTGACCGGCTACATGCCCGACATTCATGCTCTGGCCCGCCGGGTCCACGCTGCCGGTGCGCAGATCCTCGTCGATTGCGCACAGCTTGCGCCCCATCGCACGATCAATATTCGCGGCCTCGATGACCCGGAGCATCTGGATTATGTCACGCTTTCTGCCCACAAGATGTATGCCCCCTTTGGAACCGGCGCGCTGATAGGTCGGCGTGATACGTTTCAACAGGGCGTACCGGAGCATCGCGGCGGCGGTACCATCGACTTCGTGACGCTGGACAGCGTGACCTGGGCATCCGCCCCCGACCGAGACGAGGCAGGAACGCCCAATGTGGTAGGTGCCGTGGCACTTGCAGCAGCGATCCGGGCCCTATCCGACATCGGCATGGATCGTATCGCGGCGCATGAGGCTGAGCTCAGGGCCTATGGGCTCAGACGTCTGGCGCGGATAGACGGGCTTCGGTTCTACGGTGCCGACGACGCGTCAGAAGGGTCTCGCCATCTAGGCGTGATAGCGTTCACTCTCGACTCGCAGCCGCATGGGCTTGTCGCGGCCGCACTTGCGGCCGAATACGGGATCGGGGTCAGAAACGGCTGCTTTTGCGCGCATCCCTACCTTATCCGGTTGCTTGGACTTTCGCAGTGCGAGGTTGAGGAGGTGCGCGCAAACATGGCCAGCGGCAACCGCAGCACCGTGCCGGGATTGGTACGGATCAGCTTCGGGATGTACAATTCGCTGGATGATATTGATCAGCTTGCCACGGCGCTTGAACGCATTTCCGCAGGCTGTCTGGGGGCGGCCTACCGGCAAGACCTTGTCAGCGGTGCGTTTGTTGCAGACGCATTGACGATAGACCCCGCAGTTGCGTTCTCGATTTCGCGATGCGGATCTGAGAGGATGACGACGCCGCGTTGATAGGAGTTACGGGAACTGGTTCGCTTTCTTCTCACAGCACCTCTAGCAGCACCCCACGGTGGCTCAAAGCCTGCGCACCAAGCCTTCTGCAAAAACAACGCAGGCCGTCCAAGCCCCCAAAAATGCGATGTCAGAGGCGAGGCCCTTGGGAGGCTCTCCCGTGATCAGGTAAATCGGGAAAAACACCATCGCAACTGCCGTGGCCCCTATCCCGATGGCGTAGGCGCGGATCATCCATCCACCGCTCCCCGCGCGCGACGGCGTCGGTGCGATCCTCGAGGTCGATCTCCCGCTGCACCAGCCCGATGTCGCGGCCGCCG
>JANPKV010000069.1:0-10965 GCA_031426185.1 Rhodobacterales bacterium
GTGCGCCATCAATACGACCGGCCCTGGGGTGCCTCGCCGCGCCGGTCGCAGCTTGTGGTGATTGCCGAGGCGGGCGATCTGGATATCCCGGCGATCCGGGCGGCACTGGGGGCCTGAACGCCGATGCACGTCGTCTTTCGCGAAAGCCACGGGCTGGAAGAGACGGAGACCCCGTTCGATCCGGGCCAGGATCCCGCCGATCTGGTGGTCCTGTCGTTTTCCGACAGCGACCTTGGCGCGTTTGCGGCAGGATGGCACCGCGCGGCGGGAAGTTTGCCAGGCCTACGCTTGTGCAACCTGATCGCGCTGAAGCATCCGGTTTCGGTCGATACCTACGCCGAAAAGACGCTGGTCGGGGCCAAGGCCGTGCTGGTGCGGCTGATCGGGGGCGAGGCTTATTGGCCCTACGGTTTGGCAACCTTGCAGGACATGGCGCGGCGTCGGGGGATGGCCTTGGCGATCCTGCCGGCAGACGGTCGCGAGGACGCGCGGCTGGATCAGATGTCCACCTTGCCGGTATCGACGCTGCGGCGGCTGCAGGCACTGTGCGATGCTGGCGGGGCGGTCGCGGCGCAAGCGGCACTTGCACAGCTGGCGCTGGCCGCAGGCATCTACGCGCCGCCCGTGATCGGGGAAAAGACGGTTCCGGATTTCGGGTTCTACGATCCCGATCACGGGGTGATCGCGGCCCTGCCCCCGGTCAACGCCCCGGAGGTGCTGGTCACGTTCTACCGCGCCTATCTGACGGCTGCCGATACCGGGCCGGTGGATGCGATGATCCATGCGCTGCGAGGCGCAGGGTTCGCAGCCTATGGGGCATTCGCGCCGTCGCTGAAGGCGTCTGGCGTCGGCGATTGGTTGCGCACCCATCTGGCGGAGCGCCCGCCCGTTGCGGTCGTCAACGCGACGGCATTTTCGGCCAAGGACAGTGCGGGCGCGACCCCCTTTGACGCCTGCGCGGCGCCGGTGTTTCAGGTCGCCCTGTCAAACGCCCGGAGGCGCGACTGGGCAGCGGCAGAGCGCGGCCTGTCGCCTGCCGACATGGCAATGCATGTGGTCCTGCCAGAGGTCGACGGTCGGCTGAATGCGGGCGTTGTCAGTTTCAAATCACCCGGCAAGCGGGATCCGCAGTTGCAATTCTCGCGATTCCAGCACCGCGCAGATGACGCGCGGATCGCGGCAGTCGTGGCGCGCGTAAGGGCGTGGCACCAGCTGGCGGTGACAGCGGTTGGCACCCGCAAGCTTGCGGTGGTTCTGTCCACCTATCCGGGTCGGGCGCATCAGATGGCGCATGCCGTCGGGCTTGATGCACTGGCATCGGTCGAGGCGTTGGCAAGTGATCTGGCCGCTGCGGGATATGGGGCCCACCTTCCGGAGGGGCGGCTGGCGGACCTGCTTGCGGGGCCCGGGCTGACGTGGCCGGTTGAGGAATATCGAAGTGCGTTTAGGGCCTTGGACCCTGATCTTCAGATACGGCTGCAGACCGCATGGGGGGATCCCGCCAATGATCCGTCCTGTCGGGACGGGCGGTTTCGCTTTCAGGCCATCCGGGCCGGCAACCAACTGATCGCCTTGCAGCCCGAACGCGGCGAGGTTGCCAGCCGTGACGGCGATTACCATGATCTCTCGCGCATCCCGCGCCATGGCTATGTGGCGTTCTATCTTTGGCTGCGCTCGCAGGGACTGCACGCCTTGGTGCATATGGGCGCGCATGGCACGCTAGAATGGCTGCCGGGCAAGGCCGCTGCCCTGTCGGCGGCGTGCTGGCCCGAAGCTCTGATCGCCCCCCTGCCCGTCATTTATCCCTTTATCGTCAATGACCCAGGCGAAGCAGCTCAGGCGCGTCGCAGGCTTGGGGCGGTGACGCTGGGGCACCTGCCGCCGCCCATGGCCGCCTCTGCGGTACCCCAAGGCCTGCACAGGCTGGAGCGTCTCCTGGACGAATATGCCACTGCGGATGGCATCGATCCTGCCCGACGCGATCGCCTGATCGACGCCATCCGCAGCGAAGCGCGCATCGCGGGGGTGGAGGATGATCTGGCGCTGCCCGCCTCAGCCAGCGCGGCCGAGGCGATCACGCGCATCGACCGTTTTGTCTGCGATATCAAGGAAAGCCAGTTCGGCGACGGCTTGCATGTCTACGGGCGCGGGGCTTGCGGCGAAGCCGAGCGCGACGGCTTGCTGACCGCACTTTCCGGTCACCGGGTGGCGCCGGGGCCGTCCGGTTCCCCCTATCGCGGCCGTGCGGATGTGCTTCCGACCGGGCGGAACCTCTTTGCCGTCGATCCGCGTGCCGTGCCGACGCAGGGCGCCCATGCGCAGGGTGTGAAGCTCGCCGAGGAACTGTTGCGCCGCCACCTGCAGGATCAGGGTGACTGGCCGCGCGGGCTGGTGGTCGACCTTTGGGGATCGGCCACGATGCGCACGGCGGGCGAGGATTTTGCCATGGCGTTGCATCTGGCGGGGCTGAAGCCCGTCTGGGACGACGGATCGGGCCGTGTCTCGGGCGTCGAGGTGATCCCGCTGACGCTGCTTGGCCGCCCCCGGATCGATGTGACCTTGCGCGTATCGGGCCTGTTCCGCGACGTCTTTCCGACACTGGCACAGATGTTCGAAATGGGGGCTGCGGCCCTTGCCGCCCGGGACGAGGACCCAAGCGATAATCCCTACAGGTCCCGTGTCGCGCGGGTGTTCGGGCCACAGCCGGGCCAATATGGCGTGGGCATGACGGCGGCGCTGGACGATTTCACGCCAGAGGCGCGCGCGGCTGCGGCCGAGGCGTGGCTTGCGGCCTCCGCTTGGGCGATCGGCGCGGATGGACAGTCCCGCCCGGACCGCACCGGCATCGAAGGGCGCGTGCGGGGGGCGGATGCCTTTGTACACGCCCAAGACCTGATGGAAAGCGATCTGTTGCTGGCCGCCGATTACGCCGCGCATGAGGCGGGCTTTGCTGCGGCCTCGGCACAGGTCGGGGGCAAGGCAGCCCTTTATCACCTCGACATTTCCACCCCCGACCAGCCACGCGCCCGCGCCTTGACCGAAGAGGTCGCCCGCGTCGTCCGTGCCCGTGCGGCCAACCCGGACTGGGCCAATGGCATGATGCGCCACGGGTTTCGCGGCGGGGCGGAGATCGCGGCAACGCTGGAGCATCTGGCGGCCTTTGCGCATCTGGCCGGGGTCGTGCCGCCACATCTTTTCGACCTCTACCACGACGCGACCCTGGGCCGGGACGACCTGCGCGACTTTCTGGCGGATCAGAACCCGGGCGCTCTGGCAGCGATGGAGGATCTCTTTCGCCGGTTGCGCGATGCAGGACTTTGGGTGACGCGGCGCAATTCCATCGCCATGGCCGTCGGAGGGGCGGCATGAGCGGGACTGGGCACGCCACCGGGTCGCAGGTCGGTTTCGCGGTGCGCGGCTGGTGCCCGGGGGCGTTGCGCCCGATGCAATCGGGCGACGGTCTGGTGGTGCGGGTGCGTCCTCGCCTCGGGCGGTTCAGCCAGATGCAGGTTCAGGCCATCGCGGCGGCGGCCTTGCGGCACGGCTCGGGCGTCATCGACCTGACCAGCCGGGCGAATCTGCAGATGCGGGGCGTGCGGTCCGAGGCGCATGCCGACCTGATCGCCGATCTGGACGCGGCGGGGCTGGTCGATGCGACCGAGGCCGACGAGGCGCGGCGCAACATCCTTGTCAGCCCCTTCGCGGACGCAACCGAGGACGACATTGCGCGGCTGGTCGAGTCGGTACTGCCCGGCCTGCCCCCTTTGCCCGGCAAGTTCGGCTTTGCGGTGGATTGCGGCACGGCGCGAGTGTTGGCGCGCGCCTCGGCCGATCTGCGGGTGGAGCGGGACGCCGAGGGCGCGCTGATGCTGCGCGCGGACGGGATGGAGCGGGGCTGGCCGGTGGATGCGACAAGCCTGGCCGGCATGATCGCGCGGCTGGTCGCGGCTTATCTGCGGGCAGGCGGTGGCCGGGGCCGGATGGCCGAGCATATCCACGCCGAGGGGTTTGCGGCGGATCTGGGCGCAACTGCGGCGATGCCTGCCATGGCGCTGGTTCCGCCGGTGCCGATGCTGACGGGCGTTGGGGCGCTGGTCGGGCTGGCCTTCGGGCAGACCGATGCGGCGACGCTGGCGGCGCTGGGGCAACTCGGGCCGTTGCGGTTGACCCCGTGGCGGATGGTGCTGGTCGAAGGGGCGCGCGCGATGCCCGACCTGCCCGGCCTGATCACCCATTTCGCCGATCCGCTGATGGCGGTGGTCGCCTGCACGGGCGCACCCGGCTGTCCGCAGGGGCTGGCCCCGACACGGCCCCTCGCCCGCGCGCTGGCACCGCACGTCCCCGAGGGGCGGGTGCTGCACGTGTCCGGCTGTGCCAAGGGATGCGCACATCCCGGGGCGGCTGACGTGACGCTGGTGGCCGCAGCCGGGGGCTTCGAGCTGATCCGCAGGGGAACCGCGCGGGATGCCTCCCTTCTGCCCGCGCTCAGCGCCCAAGCCCTTTTCGCAAACCCCTCCCTGATCAAGGACTGCTTTTGATGCCGCATATCTACGAGACCGACGGGGCGGAGATCTACCGGCAAAGCTTCGCGATGATCCGGGCTGAGGCGGATCTGCGGTGCTTTTCACCCGAAGAAGAGATCTGCGTCGTGCGGATGATCCATGCCGCCGGCATGGTCGGCCTGGAAAAGTTCGTGCGCTTCACCCCCCGCATGGCCATCGCGGCACGCGCGGCGCTGGAGCGGGGGGCGCCGGTTTTGTGCGACGCCCGCATGGTCAGCGAGGGCATCACGCGTGGACGCTTGCCTGCCGGCAACGCGGTGATCTGTACCTTGCACGATGCCGGGGTCGTGGAACTGGCCAAGACGATGGGCACCACACGCTCTGCCGCAGCGCTGGAACTGTGGCGACCGCATCTTGATGGGGCAGTGGTGGCGATCGGGAATGCCCCCACCGCGCTCTTTCATCTCTTGAACATGCTGGAGGACCCGGCCTGCCCCCGTCCCGCCGCCATCATCGGCTGCCCCGTCGGCTTTGTCGGTGCGGCCGAATCCAAGGCCGCGCTGATCGCCGCCCCCCCATGCCCGTCGGTCGTGGTCGAGGGACGGCTTGGCGGATCGGCGATCACCGTTGCCGCCGTCAACGCCCTGGCGCAAAAGGCGGAAATCTGATGGGCCGCATCCTCTGCGCGGGCCTCGGCCCCGGCGATCCGGATCTGATGAGCGTCAAGGCGGCGCGCGCGATCCGCGGGGCGGCACATGTTGCCTATTTCAGAAAAGCCGGTCGCGCCGGTCAGGCACGGCGCATCGTCGACGGGATGCTCGCCCCCGGCGTCGCGGAATACGCGATGGAATATCCCGTCACCACCGAACTGCCATTCGACAGCCCGGCCTATATCGACCAGCTTGCACATTTCTATGACGCCTGGGCCGACCGGCTGGCGGATCTGGCCGCGCACCACGATGTGGTCGTCCTGTGCGAGGGGGACCCGTTCTTTTATGGCTCGTTCATGCACCTTTACACGCGGCTGCGGACCCGCGTTCCGGTCGAGGTGATCCCCGGCATTCCCGGCATGGTCGGGTGCTGGTGGGCGACGGGGGAACCGGTGACCTGGGGCGATGACGTGCTGTGCGTGCTGATGGGGACCCTGCCCGAGGCGGATCTGGTACGACACATGAAAACCACCGACGCGCTGGTGGTGATGAAGACGGGCCGCAACCTGCCCAAGGTGCGCCGGGCGCTGGCGGCTGCGGGCAAGCTTGATGCCGCCTGGCTGATCGAGCGCGGCACGATGACGGGCGAACGGGTCATCCCCCTGATGCAGGCCGAAGACGAGGATTGCCCCTATTTCGCGATCGTGGTGGTGCACGGGCATGGCCGCAGACCCGAGGTGCCGGAATGACCGGGTGGCTGGAATGACCGGGTCGCTGGTGGTCGCAGGTCTGGGGCCGGGGGATATGCGGCTTGTGACACCGGAGGTGACCGAGGCCTTGGCGCAGGCGACGCATGTGCTGGGGTATTTTCCCTATGTCGCACGGGTGGCGCCGCGCCCGGGCCTGACGTTGTTGCCGTCAGACAATCGCGAGGAGCTGGACCGTGCCACCCACGCCTTGCAGCTGGCGTCGGATGGCGGGCGGGTGGTGGTCGTGTCCTCGGGCGACCCGGGTGTGTTCGCCATGGCCTCTGCGGTGTTCGAGGCGCTGGAGATCTGGCAAGGCCCTGCCCCCGACATCCGCATCCTTCCCGGCATCACCGCGATGCTGGCGGCGGCGGCGCGGTTGGGCGCCCCCCTGGGGCACGATTTCTGCGCCATCAACCTCAGCGACAACCTCAAGCCGTGGGAGGTCATCGAACAGCGTCTGCGGCTTGCCGCAAGAGCGGACTTCGCGATGGCATTCTACAACCCTCGTTCGGCCAGCCGCCCGCATCAGTTTGTCCGGACACTGGAGGTCCTGCGCGAGGAATGCGGCCCGGGTCGTCTGATCAGCTTTGCCCGCGCCGTCGCGACGGCCGAGGAAACATTGCTGACTGTGACGCTTGGTCAGGCGACGCCCGAGATGGCCGACATGCGCACATTGGTCATCGTGGGGTCGTCCGCGACACGGCGCGTCGGGCCTTGGGTCTACACGCCCAGATCGGCGGGGGCCTGATGCAGCCAGGACAGCACGTCGGTGACCGTGGTCACTGTGTGGCGCGGCGGCAAGGCGGGCCGATCGATCATGATCACCGGCAGCCCGAGGTTGCGAGCGGCAATCAGCTTGGCATCGGCCCCGGTACCACCAGCGTTCTTGGCCACGACCAGATCGACGCAGTGGTTCTGCAAAAGGGCGATGTCCCCTGCGACATCAAAGGGGCCTTTCGCCAGGATGACCGTGGCACAAGGCAGCGGCAGCGGCGCGTCGGGCGGATCGACGATCCGCAACACATAAGCGTGCTGCGGCTTTGTCGCGAAGGCATCGAGCCGCTGGCGACCAATGGCCAGAAAGACCGTCCAGGGCTCGTCCGGCAAGGTCGCGGCGGCGCCAGCCTCATCGGCCACATGGATCCACAGATCGCCCGGCTGGGCCGTCCAGGGGGGGCGCTCCAACGCGATCAGCGGGCAACCTGCCGCGCTGCAGGCCGCCACGGCGTTGCGGCTCATGTTCGCGGCAAAGGGATGCGTCGCGTCGATCACGTGGGTGATCTTTTCGGCGCGAAGGTAATCCGTCAGACCTGCCGCCCCGCCAAAGCCGCCCGACCGCGTCGGGATGGGCTGGGATGCCGGGCTGACAGTGCGTCCGGCATAGGAATAGACGGCGTCGATGCGGCCCGCAGCCAGGGCGGTGGCCATCTGGCCCGCCTCGGTCGTCCCGCCCAGCAGAAGGACGCGCATCGTGTCTGATCCGTGGCTCTCGATCATCGGCATGGGTGAGGATGGCCTGAATGGCCTTGCGCCCGCAAGCATGGATGCGCTGGCATCGGCGGATGTGGTCTTTGGCGGTCCGCGCCATCTGGCGCTTGCGGCGGTCGGGGACCGGGGACGGGCCTGGCCCCTGCCCTTTTCCACCGCGCCCGTGCTGGCGCTGCGGGGGCAACGGGTGGCGGTGCTGGCCTCGGGCGATCCGTTCTGGTTTGGCGCGGGCGGCAGCCTTGCGCGCGACCTCGACCCGCAGGAATGGCGCGCCTATCCGGGAATATCCACGTTTTCGCTGGTGGCGGCACGGTTGGGATGGCGGCTTGAGGCGACAGTCTGTGCGGGGCTCCACGCGCTGCCCTTCGCGACGGTCCGGGGATCGTTGCAGGCGGGGCAACGGGTGATCGCCCTTGTCGCCGGTGCCAGCGCGGCACGTGAATTCGCAGGCTATCTCACCGCGCTTGGCTTTGGCGGGTCGCGCCTGTGGCTGGCCGAAGCGATGGGTGGACCGGCCGAGCGGTTGCGGGAATATCGAGCCGACGCCGTGATGCCCAATGACATCGCGGCCCCGGTTGCAGTGGCGACGGATCTTGCGGGGGGACCGGGCCTGGCGCGAACCTCGGGCCTAGATGACGATCTGTTCGCCCATGACGGGCAGATCACCAAACGTCCCGTCCGTGCGCTTGCCTTGTCGGCGCTTGGCCCGCGACCGGGGCAGCGGCTGTGGGACATCGGCGGGGGATCGGGGTCCGTGTCGGTGGAATGGTGCCTTGCCGGCGGGCATGCAAACACCATCGAGCCGCGTGCGGACCGCGCCGCGCGGATCACCGAAAACGCCGCCCGTTTCGGCGTGGCGCAGGCGCTGACCCTCGTTCACGGCTTGGCACCGGACGCGCTTGACGGCTTGCCCGCGCCCGATGCGGTGTTTGTCGGCGGCGGCGCGTCGGGGGGCCTGCTGGACGATCTGTGGAACCGGATGCCACCGGGCTGTCGTCTGGTCGCCCATGCGGTTACGCTGGAGACCGAAAGTCTGCTGATGGACTGGCACGCCCGCGTCGGAGGGGAATTGATGAAGATCGAGATTGCCCATGCTGCGCCCTTGGGCCGGATGCGCGGCTGGGTGCCGCAGCGCCCGGTGCTGCAGTGGAGCGTGGTGCGATGAGGGTGGCGGGCATCGGTTGTCGCGCGAATGCGCCGTCCGCGACGGTGCGCCGGCTGTTGTCGGATGCAGCCCCCGTCGACCTTGTGGCTGGCCTGCTGACGCGAACGGGTCAGGTCCAACCGGTTGCCGCAAGCTTGGGCCTGCGCTTTTTCGCGGTCGACGAGGGCGACCTTCAGGGCACTGTCACGCCTACGGTGTCGCCGCGCGTCGGAGCACGTTTCGGGACCGGATCGGTGGCCGAAGCGACCGCATTGATCGCCGCCGGTCGCAATGCGCGGATCGTGGAGGTCCGCCGCGTCAGCCCCGACGCCACGGCCACCATCGCGATCGCCGAAGGGGAAGGCCCATGACCGTACATTTTATTGGCGCGGGCCCGGGTGCACCCGACCTGATCACCCTGCGCGGGCGCGATCTGATCGCGGCAAGCCCGGTCTGCCTTTATGCGGGCTCGCTGATCCCCGAGGGCGTGCTGGCGCATTGCCCAGCCGATGCACGCATCGTCAACACCGCCCCCCTCAGCCTCGACGCGATCATCGCCGAGATGGCGGCGGCGCATGCGGCTGGCCTTGATGTGGCGCGGCTGCATTCGGGGGATCTGTCGGTCTGGTCGGCGATGGGCGAACAGGTCCGTGCGCTGCGGGGCCTCGGCATCCCCTTTACCGTGACGCCCGGCGTGCCGGCCTTTGCCGCCGCTGCGGCGACCCTGGGGGCGGAACTGACGCTGCCCGAACTGACGCAGTCGGTGATCCTCACGCGCACCTCGGGGCGCGCCTCGGCGATGCCTGCGGGCGAGACGCTGGACAACTTTGCGCGGACCGGCGCGGTGCTGGCGGTGCATCTGTCGATCCACGTCCTGCCCCGCGTGATCGAGGAACTGACCCCGCATTACGGGGCCGACTGCCCGATCGCCATCGTCTGGCGCGCAAGCTGGCCGGACGAGGTGGTGATGCGCGCAACCCTTGGTACCATCGACCTTGCGGCGGCCGCAGCGATGGAGCGCACGGCGCTGATCCTGGTCGGCCGGTCGCTGGGCGAGACGGAGTTCGGCACCAGCCGTCTTTATGCCGCCGATTATGACCGGCGCTATCGCCCGTTGGGTGCGTCACCCCGGTTTCCAGAATGACCCCGCCCGGTCTTTTGATCTCTGCCCCCGCGTCGGGCACCGGCAAGACCACGCTGATGCTGGGGCTGCTTGCGGCATTCCGGGCGGCGGGGGTTACGGTGCAGCCGTTCAAAAGCGGGCCGGACTACATCGACCCCGCCTTTCACACGGCGGCAAGCGGTCGGGCGTCGGTGAACCTGGATAGCTGGGCCATGGGCGCGGATCAGATCACGGGACTGTCGCAAGCGGCGGCCGGGGCCGATCTGGTGCTGGCCGAAGGGTCGATGGGGCTGTTCGATGGCGTCGCCAAGCCCGGTGCCAGCGGCGACGGATCATCGGCGGATCTTGCGATGATGATGGGATGGCCGGTGGTCTTGATCCTTGATGTATCGGGTCAGGCTCAGACGGCGGCGGCGGTGGCGCTTGGCTGCGGCGCGATGCGGCCGGGTTTGCGGCTGGCAGGCGTGGTGCTGAACCGGGTCGCCAGCCCCCGACACGAGGCGCTGGTGCGGGCGGGGATGGCGGCGGCCGGCATCAGGGTGCTGGGCGCCCTGCCCCGCAATCCCGAAATCGTTCTGCCCGAACGCCATCTGGGGCTGGTGCAGGCCGAGGAACAGCCGGACCTTGCCGCGATCCTCGCCAAAGCCGGGGCATTTGTCGCCGCCCATGTCGATCTGGACGCGGTGCGCGCGCTGGCAGATGGCGGGCGGGCGGGTGTTACCGCACCCATCCACCCACCAGGCCAACGCATCGCCCTGGCCCGGGATGCGGCATTCTCGTTCATCTATCCGCACCTGCTGCAAGGTTGGCGCGCGGCAGGGGCCGAGATCGTTGCGTTCTCACCACTTGCGGACGAAGGACCGGATCCCGGCGCGGATGTATGCTGGCTACCGGGGGGATACCCCGAACTGCATGCCGGCGTGCTGGCGGAGGCGTCCCGGTTTCGCACCGGTCTGGCGGCCTTTGCCGATACCCGGCCAGTTCACGGCGAATGCGGGGGATACATGGCGCTTGGCGCCGGGCTGGTCGATGCGCAAGGCGTGCGGCATCCGATGGCGGGCCTTCTGACGCTTGAAACCAGCTTTGCCAAGCGGCGGATGCATCTGGGATATCGCGCGGCGCGACTGGCAGCTCCGATGCCCGGCTTTGCCGCCGGGGCCGATCTGCGCGGGCATGAATTTCACTATGCGACGATCTTGTCGCAACAAGATCCCCCTTTGGCCGACGTCACGGATGCGACCGGCGCGCCGGTTGCCGAAACAGGATCACGGCGCGGCAATGTCACCGGCAGCTTCTTTCACCTGATCGC
>JANPKV010000070.1:0-2008 GCA_031426185.1 Rhodobacterales bacterium
CCGCAAGGCGCTCTACGAGCCGGTACACGGCTCTGCCCCCGACATTGCCGGCCAGGGCATTGCCAACCCAATCGCCATGCTGGCGAGCTTTGCGATGGCGCTGCGCTATTCGTTCGGCCAGGTCGAACTGGCGAACCGGCTCGAAGGCGCCATCGCCTCGGTGCTCGGTTCGGGCCTGCGTACCGGCGATATCGCGCAGGACAATCGCAAGACCGTCGGCACGGAAGAAATGGGCGCTGCCATCCGCAAGGCGCTGGCCGCCTAATCAACCGAACGGGTTACGCCCGCGGGCCGGATCGGGTCTAGACTGCGGTCTCCATCTGGGAGGTGACGTCATGACCGATCCGCTGCGGGCCCTGTTCGACGGGGCCGTCGAGCGCGCCGTCGCCTATCGCGCCGGGGTTGGTGACGGGCTCGCCCGACCGCTCGAAACCTATCACATGCAGCGCGAGCGCTTTGCCGGTCCGCTGCCCGAAACGGGCATGGACCCTGAGGCCATGCTCGCGGAGATGGCCGAGGCGGCGGTGCACGGGCTGATGCCGACCATCGGGCCGCGGTTTTTCGCCTGGGTCATGGGCGCGTCGCATCCTGCCGGCGTTGCCGCCGAAATGCTGGCGGCAGCCTGGGGGCAGAACGCGGGCTATCAGATGACCTCGCCGGCCGGGGCCGCCATCGAAGAGGCAGCCGAGCGCTGGCTGCTCGATATCCTTGACCTGCCGCGCGATAGCGGCATCGGGTTTTCGACCGGCGCCACGGTTGCCAACGGTACCTGCCTTGCCGCCGCCCGCACCGGCACGCTGCTCAAGGCCGGGTGGGACCCCGATGCGGATGGCCTGTTCGGCGCGCCGCCGGTGCATGTGTTGATCGGGGCCGATGCACATTCCTCGGTCTATTCGTCGCTGCAGCTCATCGGCTTTGGCCGCAAGCGGGTGATATCCATTGCCACCGACGACCAGGGCCGCATGTTGCCATCGGCGCTGGAGACCGCGATCACCGGGCTTTCAGGCCCCAAGATCGTCATCGCACAGGCGGGGCAGATCAATACGGGCTCCTATGATCCGTTTGCCGAGATCGTCGCCATCGGCAAGGCGCATGATGCCTGGGTGCATGTCGACGGCGCCTTCGGGCTCTGGGCGCGGGCCGTGCCGCATCTCAAGCACCTGACCGAGGGCATAGAAGGCTGCGATTCCTGGGTCACCGATGGGCACAAGTGGCTGCAGGTGCCCTATGATTCCGGCTTTGCCATCGTGCGCAGCCGCGATGCGCTGCTTGGCGCCATGACGCAATGGTCGAGCTATCTGCCCTCGATCGCGCAGGGCGACCGGGTCCCCTCCAACTACGTGCCGGAGCTCTCCATGCGGGCGCGCGGCATTCCGGTCTATGCGGTGCTGAAAACGCTGGGGCGCCAAGGCGTCGCCGAGCTGGTCGCCGGCCATTGCGCCATGGCCAAGCAGATGGCGGCGCTGCTTGCTGTCGAGCCGGGGGTGCGGGTGGTCAATGAGGTGACCATCAATCAGCTGATCGTCAATTTCGGCATCGGCGATGCCGCGGCGCGCAAGGCGGCGACCGAGGCGGTGATTGCGAGGGTACAGGCGGACGGGGTCTGTTTCGTCGCCGGCGCGGCCTGGCGTGGCGACTGGGTGATGCGGATCTCGATCAGCTCGGGCGCGACCACCGCGGCCGATATCGCGCTGTCGGCCGACGCTATCATTGCGGCATGGCGGGCGGTCAAATAGGAAAGGCCGGCGGGAAGCTGGCCTTTCAGCAACAACGGGTCATGATGATCCTTGGTTCAGAAATGGTTGCGGCGCAGGGCGCTGATGTCGCCGATCGCGCCTTCGCGGGCCTCGTAGATGGCTTGCGGGTCAAAACCCATGTCACGCAGTATGCGGGCATCGAGTTGGTAGAGCCGGTGCAGCGTCCGCCGGTTCTCGATGGTTTGCGCGAGGGCCCGCCGGAGTCTGGCCAATGCGCTGAACACGTTGAGCTGCACCCGGATGCTCACCTG
>JANPKV010000071.1:0-8813 GCA_031426185.1 Rhodobacterales bacterium
GATCACGGACAAATGAGGCAGCGGATAGATGCGAACGTCGCCTTTGACATCGTCCAAACCATAGATGCAGGCCAGCGTGTTGATCCCGTCGATATTCATCGCGCAGGACCCGCAAATGCCTTCGCGGCAAGACCGCCGGAACGTCAGCGTCGGGTCAATCTCGGTCTTGATCTTGATCAGTGCGTCCAGAACCATCGGGCCGCATGTATCCAGATCGACAAAATAGGTGTCGACGCGGGGGGTCTCGCCGTCCTCGGGCGTCCAGCGATAGACCTGGAATTTGCGGACGTTCTTGCCCTCGGGCCGTGGCCAGGTCTTGCCCGTGCGGATCTTCGAATTCTTGGGCAGCGTGAACTGAACCATTGGTCAGCCTTTCCATTCCGGGAACGAATATAGCGGGCGCGACGGCGGTACTCCGGCGCGCTGCATGACGCAGGCGTCATAGACCGCCGCGGGGTCGCGCCCCATGATGTAGTCCGACGTGACGGTCACTTCCAGCGACCCCGACGTGCGGCCATCCGAACTGGCACCCAGCGCCACCTCGCCCCTGGGCTGCTGCGCCAGCCTTGCGCGCTGAAAGCACTCTTTTTCGGCCTGGGCCAGCGTGACCGGACCACAGGCGGCAAGCCCGGTGGCCAGGGCCAACGTCAGGAAAGTCAGCGGTCTTGGCATCGTCGGCCTCACATTATGGGCGGCACGCCTGCTGCGGCATAGCAGGCCTGTGCGCCGGGTCGGAGCGCGATGGCGCGGATCGTCGCCTTGGTCGAAGTTCCAGCCTCCACACCCACGTCGCGCGCCAGGGTATTGATCTCGTCCTGGGTCGCGGCATCCAGGATGCAATCGGTCGCTGCCTGCGCCAGACCCAGCGGCATGTTCACATTGACGACCGGCGTCACCACGGTTTCAGCGGTCCGGCGCGTGACCTTGTCCAGCGCCTCTTGCGGCGAACAGGCCGCCGTCAGCAACATCGCCATGACGAGAACAGGCTTCATGATACCCACCTTTTCGTGAAAAGCTGTCGCTGCGATGACTGGACCGCGTCGACAACCGCCTGGCGCGGGGGCGTCATGGGGATGCCTTTCGTTTCGCGGTCGATCTGGCTGCAGCCTTCGGTGCCTTGGCGGGCAGGTCGACGGCGGCCACCACCGCAACTTCGGCGGGGGCCTCAAGCTCCGAAAGGACCGCCATGGCATCGACCAGCGGGAATTCGTCGAAGTAGCGCGTCGCGTTGTAATCCGCCAAGGTCATCGGCAAGAACTCGGCGATGATCGCATCATAGTTGTCATCGAGCGCCGTGTTGCCCGTCCCGAGGCCCGTGAGCATCGCCAGGCCGGTCGGCGCAAGGTCCAGATGGGTGATCGTCACCTCGGGGCGGTACCGGCGCAGGATGGGCAGCACCTTCCAGACGTCGCCCGTCCAGGCGCCCCGGACCTGCGTCCGGGCTGTCATGTTATAGGTGAACGGGGCCGTGTCGTGCATCAGCACCACGCCACCCGGCGTCATGCACCGTTCGGTATTCATCAGATCGCGCAGCAGAAACTCGAACAGGTGCAACCCGTCCAGAAACGCCAGATCGTAGCGCAGCCCCAGGCCCCGAACCGTGGGATTGGCAAAGAAGTCGTCGCTCGTCTGCTGAAAGAACAGGCAGGCGGGTTTTTCAAGCACCGCATTGTCGGCCATCGTGAACCTTGGATCGACCGCCACCGATTTTCCCGGCGCCAATTTCAGGCTGGCGCCACGGTTGGTCCCGATCTCCAGATACCAGTCAGGCTTCAGGATGCCGTGGATCTGTCGCAGAAATCTTGCATAGGGCGGACCGGAGGCAACCACGAAGCCCGCATCAGGCGCAGGCCGGGTCCGGCTGAGGGCCACAGGTGCGTCTTGGGCTTGCAACATCAGTAAACCCTCGCTTTCGGTGCGATCTTCTTGAGATCGATCCCACCATCAGCGGAAGTGGTCAGCGGGTCAAGATGCACGGGCCGCGAGCCGAGCCGCACCTTTGCATCATCCACATAAGCCAGCGAATGCACGCGCCAGGTGACGTCGTCGCGGTCCGGGTAATCTTCATGGGCGTGGGCACCGCGGCTTTCCTTGCGCGCCTCGGCAGCCACGATCGTGGCCAGCGCATTCGGCATCAGGTTTTGCAGTTCCAGCGTTTCCATCAGGTCCGAGTTCCACACCAGACTGCGGTCGGTGACGTGGATGTCGGCCATTTTACCCGCAATCGCCGTCATCTTCACGACGCCGTCCGCCAGCGTCTTGTCCGTCCGGAATACCGCGGCATCGGCCTGCATGGTCTTTTGCATCTCAAGCCGCAGGGCTGCGGTGGGGGTGCCGCCTTTGGCGTTGCGGGCCGCGTCAAAGCGGGCCAGCGCCTTGTCGACCTCCACCCTGTTCAACGACGGAACGGCGGAGTTTGCATCCACCACTTCGGCGGCCTTGATCGCGGCGGCCCGGCCAAAGACGACAAGGTCGATCAGCGAATTTGACCCCAGGCGGTTCGCCCCGTGGACAGAGGCGCAACCCGCCTCGCCTACCGCCATCAGGCCCGGAAAGATTGCGTCCGGCCTGCCTGGTTGCGGGTCCAGGACTTCCCCCCAATAGTTCGTGGGGATGCCGCCCATGTTGTAATGCACGGTCGGGATGACCGGGATCGGCTCCTTGAGCAGATCCACGCCCGCGAAGATCCGCGCCGATTCCGTGATCCCTGGCAGCCGCAGTTCCAGAGTCTCTTTCGGCAGATGGTTCAGGTTCAGGTGGATATGGTCCTTGTTCGGCCCGACCCCCCGGCCTTCGCGAATCTCGATCGTCATGCAGCGGCTGACCACGTCACGCGACGCCAGATCCTTGTAGGTCGGCGCATAGCGTTCCATGAACCGCTCGCCTTCCGAATTGGTCAGATACCCACCTTCGCCCCGAGCGCCTTCGGTGATCAGGCAGCCCGAGCCATAGATGCCCGTGGGATGGAACTGGACAAACTCCATGTCCTGCAGCGCAAGCCCCGCGCGTGCGACCATGCCGCCGCCGTCGCCGGTGCAGGTATGCGCGCTGGTGGCGCTGAAATAGGCTCTCCCGTAGCCCCCTGTCGCCAGCACCACCATCTTGGCGTTGAAGACATGGATCGTGCCGTCGTCCAGCTTCCACGCCACGACGCCGGTGCAGCGTCCGTCCGTGATCACAAGGTCCAGCGCAAAGTATTCGATGTAGAATTCGGCGTTATTCTTCAGCGACTGGCCGTAGAGCGTATGCAGAATGGCATGCCCGGTCCGGTCGGCAGCCGCACAGGTGCGCTGCACGGGAGGGCCCTCGCCGTATTCGGTCGTATGGCCGCCAAAGGGGCGCTGGTAAATCTTGCCATCCTCGGTGCGCGAAAAGGGAACGCCGTAGTGTTCCAGCTCGTACACCGCCTTGGGGGCCTCGCGCGCCAGATACTCCATCGCATCCGTGTCGCCCAGCCAGTCCGACCCCTTGACGGTGTCATACATGTGCCACTGCCAGCTGTCGGGACCCATGTTGCCCAGCGATGCGGCAATGCCGCCCTGTGCGGCCACGGTATGGCTGCGGGTTGGAAAGACCTTGGTCACGCAGGCGGTGCGCAGCCCGCGTTCCGCCATGCCAAGCGTCGCACGCAGGCCAGCGCCCCCGGCCCCCACAACCACCACGTCATAATCATGCACTTCATAGGGATAGGCGGTCATTCTACTTCCTTCACAGCGCGATCTTGACCAGGGCGAAAAGCCCGGTCGCCGTAATCACCCAGGCCAGCGAAATCGCAAAGATCACCAGCATCTTGCGCGTCGTCCCACCGGCATAATCCTCGATCATCGTGGTGGCCCCCATCGCAAAGTGGCGCATGCCCACAACCAGTACCAGCGCGGTCAGGATCGCCAGGAACGGCTGCGAGAATGCCTGGACCACGGCGGCATGGTCCTGCCCCAGGGTCGATCCGAAAAGATAAACCCAGATTGGCACCAGGAATGCCAGCGCCACCGAACTGACGGTCATCGACCAGTGACGTGCGGTGCCGCTATGGGCGGCGCCACGGCCCTCGGCGCGCTTGCGGGATGTCAAATAACGCATGTCGCCTGCCTCACACGATCAAGATGGTCAGGACGGTCAGCACGACCGACCCGATGATGCAGATCCAGCCCAGTCGTTCTGCGATATGGATCTCCAGCCCGTGGCCCGCATCCCAGTACAGATGGCGCAGGCCCGCCAGAAAGTGGTACCAGACCGCAAGGGCCGAGGCCGCAAAGACCAGGTCGCCGAACCATGACGTGGCCACAGCGTTGGCGACCGCAAAGTATTCCGGGCTCGTTGCCGCCGCCAGCAGCCACCAGACCGCCAGCAAGACCCCCACGATCAGCGCATTGCCGGTAATCCGCGTCAGGATTGACGAGATCGAGGTGATCTGCGGGCGATAGATCTGCAAATGCGGGGATAACGGTCGTTCGATCTGCTTGGCTTGGGTCATCAAGGGCTCCGTCCGTCGTTGGGGCGGCCACCAAAGTGCCGCGTTCCGCCGCTGTTACCGCCTAATTAGCGGATTTTCAGGTCAAGTCA
The DNA here is from genome assembly GCA_031426185.1 of Rhodobacterales bacterium. Classification (GTDB taxonomy): domain Bacteria; phylum Pseudomonadota; class Alphaproteobacteria; order Rhodobacterales; family Rhodobacteraceae; genus JAJNPS01. Next base: position 4,564 of record JANPKV010000071.1, read on the forward strand.
CGCGCAACGTCGCCGCATCTGCAGCATGTTTCCGTTAACGGAAGAACAAAAACATGCCCTGTGATCACGGATTTCCCGCCTGTGATCACAGAAAATGGACTTATGCCGGCATCAGCGCCCAGTAATCCATATCCAGCAGGACATGCGGGTCATACCCACCCTCAACACGCAGCGCAAAAGGCCCAGCACCCGTCTTGATGGCCACCGTCCGAAGCCGGATCGCCCCCACGCCCGGAGCCCTGGTCTCGGCGCGGTCCAGCACCTCGGACCAGGCGCGGACGGTATCGCCCGCAAAGCACGGGTTCGCATGGGCACCTGCATTCAGCGCCACCACCATCTGCGCATTGGCCAGGCCGTTGAAACTGACGGTTCGTGCCAGGCTGATGACATGCCCGCCATAGACCAGCCGCCGTCCATCGGGCCGCATCGTCACGTCGAAATGCACCCGCGCGGTGTTCTGCCACAGGCGCGTCGCCATCATGTGCTCGGCCTCTTCGACGGTCACGCCATCAACATGGTCGATCCGCTCGCCCACCGCATAGTCACCCCAGCGGTGCGGCTCTCCGGCCATGGCAAAGTCGTAGGCGGTGAAATCTAGCCCCTCGGGGACCACAAGCTGATCCGGTTGGACCGATGCCCCCAGGGTCGGAACCAGCGTCGCCGGTGCCGGGGCGGTCAGATCGTGCTTTCGCACCATCACCCAGCGCACATATTCAAGGACCGGCTGGTCCAGCTGGTTCAGCCCCACCGTGCGGACATAGACGACACCCGAGCGGCCATTGGAATTCTGCTTCATCCCGATCACGGTCGAGACCGCCCGCAGCGTGTCACCCGGCCAGACCGGCCGAAGCCACCGCATTTCGCCGTAGCCCAGATTGGCAATCGCGTTCAGGCTGATGTCGGGCACGGTCTTGCCCAGCACCAGATGAAACACGATCAGATCGTCAACCGGCGACCCCGGCAGACCGACCTGCCTTGCAAACGCGTCCGATGAATAGACCGCGTGCCGCGCCGGATAAAGCGCGTGGTACAGCGCCCGCTCCCCGCCGGTGACGGTTCTTGGCACCGCATGCACGATTGTCTGGCCAACCTCGAAATCCTCGAAAAACCGGCCCGGACTGGTCTTCATTGCTCGGCCAGCTTGGTTTCGGGTGAATACTCGCCATGGGCATCCTTCACCACCGCCTGACCGCAGCGCATGACCCCGCGTGCGGCATCAAAGGCATAGGTCGGCCCGCCATGCAGCGCCCAGCCCTTGTTCAGCGCCGCCGTCACCTTGTGGCAAAAGGCGGAAGTATCGTCTTCGCTCAGAAATCGGTACAGTTTCATGGGATTACCCGAACGGCCAATAGCCAAGCCAAGCGTGGATCCAACTGACCACCGCCAGCACCACCACCGTTCCGACGACCGCCTGCACCTCGTTCTTAACCGGCCAGCCGTGCTCGGGTTCCCAAGTTCCGCTGGCCCGGTTGATCAGGATCACCGACACGACCGCCCAGGCAAGCATGCCGCCAAAGAGAACCACCGACGCCAGATCGCCGTTCACCAGAAGATGCGCCACTGCCCATGTCTTGACTGCGGTCAGCTGCGGATGACGGATCTTGGTGGTGATCCAGGTTTTGGCGCCACTGGACACGAACAGATAGATCGCCAGGATCATCAAGAGGTTGTTCACATGCGTCAGGAACGCAGGCGGGCTCCACAGGACGACGACATCCGCCCCCCGGTAACCGATCACCATCAGCGCAATCGCCGCCAGCGAGGCTATCGCCACTACGCCCTTGCCGGCATCGCCCATCCGGGCGCGCGCATCCGGGGCCAGACGCTTGAACAGATGCGACGCCCACCACAGCAACAGTCCCAGGATCAAAAGGGTCATCGTGTTCTCCAGCGCATTTGGCTTACCCTGCCGTCAATCGCCGCTGGCGGCAATCGCTTCTGCGCGGGCCAGAAGGGTGCGGGCAGTGGCGACATGCAGGTTTTCCACGATCCGGCCATCCAGCACGGCCACGCCCTGGCCGGTCCGCAACGCTGTCTCGAACGCCTCGATCTGACGCCGGGCGAGGTCAACGTCTTTCTCGCTTGGCGAAAAGGCGGCATTGGCGGCAGCGATCTGGGCCGGATGGATCAGCGTCTTGCCGTCAAAGCCCATGTCGCGCCCTTGGGCACATTCGGCGGCAAAACCGTCTTCATCGCGCAGCGCGTTAAAGACGCCATCCACGATGACCCGCCCATAGGCGCGCGCCGCCAGAAGACAAAGGCCCAACCCGGTCGCCAGCGGAAGACGGTCCGCGCGATACCGCGCGCCGATGTCGTTGGCCAGATCGTTGGTGCCCATCACCAGTCCTGTCACCCGCGAATGCGCGGCAATCGCGGCGGCATTCACCATCGCCAGCGGCGTTTCCATCATCGCCCAAAGCGGGGTTTTCGGAACCCGGCCCGCCAGCAGGTCCAGATCCGAAGACCCCTGAACCTTGGGCAGCAGTAGACCGTCCACACCGGGATGGCCCGCAAAAGCCGCGATATCGGCATCGACCCAAGGCGTGCCCACGCCATTGATCCGGACCAGCCGCGCCCGATGGCCAAAGGTCTCGGTGTGCAGGAGGCGCACCAGTGCCGCGCGCGCGTCATCCTTTTCAGTCGGCGCGACGGCATCCTCGAGATCCAGGATCAGCGCGTCCGCCGGCAACCCCTTTGCCTTGTCCAGCGCCCGCGCATTGCTGGCCGGAATGTAGAGGACCGAACGATAAGGCCGCGTCATGATTCGCCTTTCAGCAATTTTCTTTCGTTTCGAAGCATGTTTCTGGCATATTCGGCAAGCTCATTCGCGCCGCAGTGCAGAATAACTTGCCCGCAGGCCGTTGGAACGCGGCGTTAACCGGTTCTTGGCGCGCCGGGATCAGCCTTTCCCCGATCCGGCACCCGTGGCGTTGGGCCCGCTGGCCCGTTGCGCCCAACCTGAAAGGCAGACACCGATGGCACGCATGATGATGGCATTGTCCCTTGGCTTTGCGGGCGTGGTCCTTGCAACCCAGATCGCCCGAGCAGATCCGCAATGCGGCCCGCGCGAGACCGTGTTGCAGACCCTTGCCGACCGCTACGGCGAAACCCGCCGCAGCCTTGGCCTTGCCGGGCCGACCCAGGTGATGGAGCTTTTTGCCAGCGACGACACCGGCACCTGGACCATCACGGTTACTTTGGCAGATGGTCAAACCTGCATGGTGGCGTCGGGCCAGGGGTATCAGGCGGTCGACGAGGCGCTGCCCGCGCGCGGCACGCCGATCTAGACCAGCCCCGCCCAGCCATCCCAGATCAGCTTCAGGGAAATCACCAGCAGCGCCCAGGTGACGATCTGGAAGAACAGCTTTTCAGGCAGCCACCTTACCAGTTTGACGCCCGCAAAGACAGCGATCGCGGCGGGAATGAACAGGATCGCGGCGGTCTGCAGGCTGCCCACCGTCAGCTGGCCCAGCGCATAATAGGGGACCAGCTTGACCACGTTGATGACCGCAAAAGCGATCGTGGATGTCCCGGCAAACACGGCCTTGGTCAGGCCCAGTGGCAGCACATAGACCTGATAGGGCGGCGCGCCGGCATGGCTCACGAAACTGGTAAAGCCGGTAAGCGCCCCCCAGAACAGGCCAGGCGCCACCTCGGCGCGTTTCGGTTGCACGGTGATCTTGCGTTTCAGGATCAGGTTCAACCCGAACGCCACGCCGATCACGCCAACCAGCAGGGTCACGGCCGCCTCGGGGACAATGGTCGCGGTGGCCCAGCCGACGCCGATGCCCACCACCGCGCCCGGCAGCAGGATGGCCAATACGCGTCGGTCGAACTCGCGGCGATAGGCGTAAAGACCGAACATGTCGGACACGACATAGACCGGCAGCAACAATCCGGCAGCCATCACCGGCGAGATGACCAGCGCCATGATCGGCACCGCCAGCATGCCGACGAGCGGCAGGCCGCCCTTGCCCATGCCGACTGCCGAGGCAGCGATCACCGCAGCCACCCAGAACCAGACGTCGTGCATCGCGCGCCTCCCACCTTGCCGGAGTTAGCGCTAAACCCGCCGCAAGGCCGGCGAAAGCCCCAATTTGTGCGCCGGGAGGGCATTTCGGTGACTTGCCACGCGGCCCGGTTCGGCTTACCCCATCGGCCAAACTTCACCACGGCGGAGACCTTTCCCATGGCCAGACCAAAGATTGCCCTGATCGGCGCCGGGCAGATCGGGGGCACGCTTGCCCATC
>JANPKV010000072.1:0-2393 GCA_031426185.1 Rhodobacterales bacterium
CCGTCATTGGTCAGGTTTACCGACATGTCCGCGCCAAAGATGCCCGTCGCGGTCTGGATGCCCTTGTCCGCAAGGCTGTCCACGACGGCGCGGTAAAGCCGTTCGCCCGTCTCGGGAGGGGCAGCGGTGGAAAAGCCGGGCCGGTTGCCGCGCAAGTCGGCCGCAAGCGTGAACTGGCTGACCACCAGCGCCGCCCCGCCGGTCTGCGCCAGCGACAGGTTCATCTTGCCCGCCTCGTCACGGAAGATACGCAGCTTGCAGATCTTTTCCGCCAGCTTCTGTGCCGTCGCGGTGTCGTCGCCTTGCATGGCACAGACCAGAATCAGAAGGCCGGGCCCGATCTTTCCCACGATCTGCCCGCCCACGGACACCTGCGCATCGGTGACGCGCTGGATCAGCGCCCTCAAATTTCGTGCGCCCAGGGCGGGTTGGCACCGGGGCGGCTGACGGTGACGGCGGCAGCGCGGGTGCCAAGGCTCAGCGCGGCGTCGAGGGCATCGGCGGAAATGTCGGCGAGTGCCGCCTTGGACAGCAGGTTCGCCTTTGACAGCGCCGTCAGAACGCCTGCGTTGAAAGTATCGCCCGCGCCGACGGTATCGGCCACGGTCACGGGCGTTGCCGCGACAAAGCGGTCTTGCGATGCGGTGATGGCGCGGGCACCTTTGGCCCCTTCGGTGATCAGAATCACTTTGGGACCCCTGGCCAAAAGGTTGCGGGCAAAGGCCGCGTGGTCCGTGGCGCCGAAGATCTTGGTAATCTCTTCGTCCGCCAGCTTCACGATGTCCGCCGTCGCCATCATCCGCTCCACCCGGGCCATGTAGCGGTCGCGCGTGCCAGGCGACAGCGCGTCCTGCGCATCGACAAAGGCGGCACGGAAATTCGGGTCGATCATCGTCACGCGGGTGGCGGCGGCCTGTTTCTGCAGCGCCTCGTAGGTGCTGGCAGCGGGGTCGTTCACCAGGCTGATGCCGCCAAAGAAGAGCGCATCGGCAGCGGCAGGCAAGGCGGGAAGATCCGATGGGGACAACATGCGGCCGGCGGTGTTCTCGTCGCAAAAGGCATAGGTCGCATGACCGTCGACCAGTTTCACGAAGGCAACCGTGGTGGGGCGCCCGGACCGAGCGCATAGCGAGATGTCAACCTTGGACGCGGCCAGCGTATCGGCCAACAGCTGACCGAACATGTCGGTCGACAGTCCTGAGAAAAAGGCCGAATTCATCCCAAGCCGACCGAGGGCGATGGCGGTGTTGAAGACGGCTCCGCCTGGATAGGGGGCAAAGCAGGCTTCGCCGGTGCCGGATACACGCGGCAGCATGTCGATCAAAGCCTCGCCACAACTGATGATCATCTTGGTCTCCCGTTACGGTTTTGACAGGCTAATTCAATGTGTTGCGCGCGTTTCGGCGTGATCATGGCGCGGGAAAAACGGCGCGAGGTTGGCACGGATGCGGTCCAGCGTGGTCGGACCCGACAGATCGGGTCGAAAACCCTCTCCGGTGATGGCCTCAAAGGCGTCGATGTAAACTTGCGAGGTTTTCGCGATCATCTCGGGGGGGATTTCAGGAATCGGATCGCGGTAAGGGTCGCAGCGCGCGGCCACCCAGGACCGGATCACGTCCTTGTCGAACGACGGCGGGCGGGTTCCTGCAGCGAATGCCGCGTCATAGCCGCTGGCGATCCAGTACCGGCTGCTGTCGGGCGTGTGAATTTCGTCCGCGAGCACGATGCGGCCCGTGCCGTCGATGCCGAATTCGTATTTGGTGTCGACCAATATCAGCCCGCGCGCCGCAGCCATCGCCTGACCTCGGGCGAACAGGTCCAATGCGTAGGACGTGACGCTGTCCCATTGCGCGGACGACATCAGTCCTGCAGCCAGAATGTCCGCTGCGGTCATCGGCGCGTCGTGGTCGCCATCGGCTGCCTTGGAGGTGGGAGTGATGATGGGGGCGGGCAAGGCCTGATTGTCGTGCAGACCGTCTGGCAAGGTGTGGCCGTACATCTTGCGGGCGCCCGATTTGTACTGCGTCAGGATCGAGGTCGACGTGGTCCCCGCAAGATAGCCGCGCACGACAATCTCCACGGGCAGGATGGTCAGGCGGGTGCCGATCACCACGTTCGGGTCCGGATAGGCCAGCACGTGATTGGGGCAGATATCTGCGGTGCGGTCGAACCAGAACCGTGCAATCTGGGTCAGGACCTGGCCCTTGAAGGGGATCGCGGCAAGCACGCGGTCGAACGCAGAGATGCGGTCAGACGCGATCAGGATGCGACGGCCATCCGGGGTATCCGGATCAGGCGGCAGATCATAGCAATCGCGCACCTTGCCGAAATAGGGGTTCGGCAGTTCTGCAATCCTGGCATGGTCCAGCACGCGCATTCACCGCTCCGGCAAG
>JANPKV010000073.1:0-7280 GCA_031426185.1 Rhodobacterales bacterium
GCCTGCTGCGGTAAAGACCATTTCGCCGTGGGCTGCGTCGCCCTTGAGGTCGGCCACCAGCGCCGGATCACCGCCGCGGGCCGCCGAGGCGAACCAGAGGCCCACGGCCACGATCAGACCGAATACGACAAGATACCCCACGAACCGCCGCATCGAGGCTTCCTTTCCGATCAAGTCCGAGTCCAATCAAGTCGGAGACCAATCACACCGAGAAAATCGACAGACATATTCCCAAGGATACCGGATTGCCGATGACTGGCCAGCATGCATTTTTCCCATCACATGGTTTTGCTCAACGTGCGGGCAGCGTCAGCCAGTCTGGCCAGCCAAACACCCGCTCGATGATCACCAGCGCCAGACAGGCGGCGACGATCCCCACCACCAGCTTGACGCGGTCCATCGACGGCGGATTGGCCACCCAGCCGCGCATCCGCACCAACCAGCCAAGGTAGTTCACGGTGTCGCCCCATCTTCGCTAACCGCGTCCTCGGTGAACCGCACCTTGCCGATATAGGGCAGGTTGCGGTTGCGTTGGGCAAAGTCGATGCCATAGCCCACGACGAATTCATCGGGGATCTGAAAGCCGGTCCATGTGGCCCTGATATCGGTTTCGCGCCGAGACGGCTTGTCGAGCAGCGCGCAGACCTCGAGCCGTGCCGGTTCGCGCGTCAGCAACAGGTTGCGCACGTGCAACAAGGTGAACCCGGTATCGACGATGTCCTCCACCACAAGCACGTCGCGCCCCGCAATTTCGCCCCGCAAGTCCTTGAGAATGCGGACTTCGCGGCTGGAATGCATCGCGTCGCCATAAGATGACGCCTCCATGAAGTCGACTTCTACCGGCAGGTCAAGTTCCCGCACAAGATCGGCGATGAACACGAAGGAGCCGCGCAACAGACCGACCACGACCAGTTTGTCGGTGCCGGCGAAATGCGCGGTGATATCGCGCGCAAGGCCCTCCACCCGGGCCGCAATGGCCTTGGCGCTGATCATCTGATCGATCACATATTGGCGTGAGGTCATGCCCGCCCCCCCTTTACTTGGCCCCAGTCAATATCCAATACCAAGGACGAAGTCACCGAGAAGACGATGCCCAGCCATCACGAAACACGCGTTGTGCCCTACAGCGCCAGCCAGATGTATGATCTGGTGGCCGATGTCGCGTCATATCCGCAGTTCCTGCCGTGGAATTCTGCCGCGCGCATTCGCAGCCGCCGACCGATCGACGGGCCTTATGGCAAGGGCGAGGTGATGGAGGCGGATCTGGTGATCAGCTTCAAGGTCTTCCGCGAGCGTTTTGGCAGCCGGGTCAACCTGTGGCCCGAGTCCAGGCGGATCGAGACCGAGTACCTTGACGGTCCGTTCCGGCACATGCAGTCCACCTGGGCCTTTCGCGACGTGGAAGACGGATGCGAGATCACGTTCGACGTCGATTTCGAATTCCGCAACGCCTTGCTGCAGGGGATCATCGGGATCGTCTTTACCGACGCCATGCTGCGCGTTGTGCGCGCGTTCGAACGCCGGGCGGCAGCACTTCATAGTGTGCCGGGGCGAACCGGCGCGACCGGGACAACGGCGATCTGACGCAGGCCAGCCGACATTCCGGCCACAAACCGAATGTGAAAGGGGTGCCCTTGCAGCCCCCGTCACGCGGAACTAAGACTCTGTCAATGATCGCACGATTATCTTGCGACCACCGAACAGAGGCATCTCTCCATGCGCGACCCCGTTGATCACTACATGAACACCCTTGTTCCCATGGTTGTCGAACAGACCAGCCGCGGGGAACGCGCTTACGACATCTTCAGCCGCATGCTGAAGGAGCGGATCATTTTCCTGGGCGGTCCGGTCCATGACGGCATGTCAAGCCTGATCTGTGCGCAGTTGCTGTTTCTGGAATCGGAAAACCCGTCCAAGGAAATCAGCATGTACATCAACAGCCCCGGCGGCGTGGTGACATCAGGGCTGTCGATCTACGACACCATGCAATACATCAAGCCCAAGGTGTCCACGCTGGTGATCGGGCAGGCGGCCTCGATGGGGTCGCTGCTGCTCACCGGCGGCGAAAAGGGCATGCGGTTCGCCTTGCCCAATTCCGAGGTCATGGTTCACCAGCCCTCGGGCGGGTATCAGGGGCAGGCCACGGACATCCTGATCCATGCCGCCCATACGCAAAAGCTGAAAGAGCGGCTGAACAACATCTATGTCAAGCACACGGGCCAATCGCTCGACGCGGTGACCGCAGCGCTTGAGCGCGACAACTTTCTGTCGGCACATGAGGCCAAGGAATGGGGTCTGATCGACGAGATTCTCGAAAACCGCGGCAAGGCCGAAGACACCGACAAATAACGCAAGCGCGTGATCGCTCGGACTTACGGATAAATCGGATTGTGAAGGCCAACCCCTTGGCCTAAACTTCTTTCAAGAAAACGACGCAGAGGTCCAGGCATGGCTACCAATACGGGCGACAGCAAGAACACGCTTTACTGTTCGTTCTGCGGCAAGAGCCAGCACGAAGTCAGGAAGCTGATTGCCGGCCCGACCGTGTTCATCTGCGACGAATGCGTCGAGTTGTGCATGGACATCATCCGCGAAGAGACCAAGACGACCGGTCTCAAATCGTCAGACGGCGTGCCCACCCCGCGCGAGATCTGCAAGGTGCTGGACGATTATGTGATCGGCCAGATCCATGCCAAGCGGGTTCTGTCGGTGGCGGTCCACAACCACTACAAGCGGCTGAACCATTCGACCAAGACGGATATCGAGCTGTCAAAGTCGAACATCCTGCTGATCGGCCCCACGGGCTGCGGCAAGACGCTGCTGGCACAGACGCTGGCGCGAATTCTGGATGTGCCGTTCACCATGGCCGATGCCACCACCCTGACCGAAGCCGGGTACGTGGGCGAGGATGTGGAGAACATCATCCTCAAGCTGCTGCAGGCGAGCGAGTACAATGTCGAACGCGCACAGCGCGGCATCGTCTATATCGACGAGGTCGACAAGATCACGCGCAAGTCCGACAACCCCTCGATCACCCGCGACGTGAGCGGTGAGGGCGTGCAGCAGGCCTTGTTGAAGATCATGGAGGGCACCGTGGCCTCCGTGCCGCCACAGGGCGGGCGCAAGCATCCGCAGCAGGAATTCCTGCAGGTGGACACGACGAACATCCTGTTCATCTGTGGTGGTGCCTTTGCGGGTCTGGAAAAGATCATCGCGCAGCGCAACAAGGGATCGGGCATCGGCTTTGGTGCCGACGTCAAGGGCCCCGAGGAACGTGGTGCGGGTGAGTTGTTCAAGGAACTGGAACCCGAGGATCTGCTGAAATTCGGTCTGATCCCGGAATTCGTCGGCCGCCTGCCGGTGATTGCCACGCTGACCGATCTGGACGAGGCCGCGCTGGTCACCATCCTGACCGAGCCGAAGAATGCCCTGGTCAAGCAATACCAGCGCCTGTTCGAGATCGAGGGCACCCGCCTGACCTTTACCCCCGACGCGCTGACCTCCATCGCCAAGCGCGCGATCAAGCGCAAGACCGGGGCACGTGGCCTGCGCTCGATCATGGAGGATATCCTTCTGGACACCATGTTCGAACTGCCGGGCATGGATTCGGTCGAAGAGGTCGTGGTGAAGGAAGATGCCGTGCAATCGGGCGGCAAGCCGATGCTGGTCTATACCGAGGCCGGCAAGAAAAAAGAGGCGGTGAAAGCCTGACCTCTTTCCACGCACTGCATGGATGACGGATCGACGGGCCTTTCGGGGCCCGTTTTCGTGTCTGGTAGCGCCCTGTCCAGGCGGCAAGGTTGCGTGAACCGGTGCCGCCGCGCCGCCTTGCCCCTAGACCTTGATCGGCGTTTGCGCCATATCAGGCGGGACGTCCAAGCAAAGGGTCTGGCCCAGATGTATTTCCTCAAACGCCTGCTGACATGGTGGAATACCCAGACCCTCGGCACGCAGATTTTCACCGCGCGGCGGGGCATCAAAGTCGGCGAGGATGCTCAGGGCAACACCTATTACCAGACCCGCGACGCCAAGAAACGCTGGATCATCTACAATGGCGAGATGGAAGCAAGCCGCGTGTCGCCCGACTGGCACGGCTGGCTGCATTTCACCTGGAACGACCCGCCAACCACCGCTCCGCTGAAGAAGAAGGCCTGGGAAAAGCCGCATCAGGAAAACCTGACCGGAACGGCAGCAGCCTATGCGCCGCCCGGGTCGATCCGCCGGGCAGAGCCCGTAGTCCGGCAGGATTACGAGGCATGGCGGCCCGAATGATGGCCGAAAACCGGGCCGAGATTCTGGCCGGGGCCGCCGTTCTTGCCGTGGCGGTCGGGTTCCTGGTCTATGCCAACCGCGATTCCGCTTATGTCCAGACAGCCGGAACCTATCCGCTGACCGCCAGCTTTCGGTCGGTCGAGGGGATCACCGTGGGGTCCGACATCCGCATGGCGGGCGTGAAAGTCGGCACCATCACGGATCTGTCGCTCAATCCCGCAACCTTCATGGCGGATGCGCAGTTGTCGGTTCGCAGCGATCTGGCCCTGCCTGACGACAGCGCCATCGTGATTTCGTCCGAGGGGCTGCTGGGCGGCAATTTCGTGGAAATCCTGCCGGGCGGGTCGCCTGACAACCTAGCACCCGGGTCCGAGATCGAGGATACCCAAGGGGCGGTCAGCATCGTCACCCTGTTGATGAAATTCGCAGGCGGCAGTGGCGGCGAGGCTGCGACCGACCCGGTCACCGAATGAAGGCGCTGATCGCAGGCCTTTGCGCAGGGTTGGTCCTAGCTGCGGCAGCGCAAGCAGCGGAGATGGTTCAGGCCGAGGCGGGGGTTTTGCGCTGGATCGACCGGCTGACGGGCGAGTCCGGCGATATGGAACTGGCACGCGGGCAATCGGCAACCAACGGGCGGCTGACAATCCTTCTGGATGAATGCCGCTATCCCGCAGACAACCCGGCAGGCGACGCCGAGGCGCATCTGACGGTTTCGGACACCATGCGGGCGGAGCCTGTGTTCAAGGGCTGGATGATCGCGTCCTCCCCTGCCTTGTCGGCGCTGGATCATCCGCGCTATGACGTCTGGGTGCTGTCTTGCGTCTATCCCGACATGCCCGCGACCGCCCCTGCCGAGGGCGAATAGCCCGGCGGCGCAAAGCTTGCCGATTGCGTCAGCGCCGCTGCCAATTGCCGGTGATAGTCGGCGCGCGGGATCTCCACGCCGCCAAGACTTGCCAGATGCGGCGTCAGGAACTGGGTGTCGAACAACCGGAACCCGCCCGCGCGCAGGCGATGTACCAGCCAGGCCAGCGCCACCTTCGAGGCATCGCGGCGGCGGGAAAACATGCTTTCGCCAAAAAATGCCGCGCCAAGTGCCACGCCATAGATGCCCCCTGCCAGTGCGCCCTCCTGCCAGACCTCCAGGCTGTGCGCGTGGCCTTGGCGGTGGAGGGTCAGATACAGGTCGTAGATTTCTGGATTGATCCAGGTTTCCGGTCGTGATGCGCAGCCGCTGACCACTTCGTCAAAGGCGGTGTTTGCGGTGACACGGTAATCGTCGCGGCGCAGGCGCTTGCGAAGCGAGTGCGACAGATGCATGCCGCCCAGCGGAATCACTCCCCGTCGCCGCGGATCGACCCAGTGAATCTCCGGGTCGTCGCGCGCCTGGGCCATCGGGAATATCCCCATCGCATAGGCGCGCAGCAGGATGTCGGGCGTGATGTCAGCGGTCATGCGCGCGCCCCGGCCGGGATGTTTCGAACGCGCGGGGCGACATGTCCCCGGCCACGGTCAGTTGCCGAACTGATGCTCCAGCCACTTTTCCAACCAGTGGATGTTGTAGTCGCCGTTCTGAATGTCAGGTTCGGCCAGCAGCGCATGAAAGAGCGGGACGGTTGTTTCGATCCCGTCGACCACCAACTCTCCCAGCGCACGGCGCAGGCGCGCAAGTGCCTCGGGGCGGTCGCGGCCATGGACGATCAGCTTGCCGATCAGGCTGTCGTAATAGGGCGGGATCGAATAGCCGGAATAAAGCGCTGAATCCATCCGCACGCCAAGACCGCCGGGGGCGTGGAACATCCGTACCCGGCCCGGGCTGGGCGAAAAGTTCGGCAGTTTTTCGGCATTGATGCGAACCTCGATGGCGTGGCCATTGATCTCCAGCTCATCTTGCGTGAACGACAGCGGCAGCCCGGCGGCCACGCGGATCTGTTCGCGCACAAGGTCGACGCCAAAGATCGCCTCGGTCACCGGGTGTTCGACCTGCAGGCGGGTGTTCATCTCGATGAAATAGAATTCGCCGTTCTCGTACAGGAACTCGATCGTGCCGGCGCCGATATAGTTGATCTTGGCCACCGCATCGGCGCAGACCTTGCCGATCCGGGCGCGCAGGGCGTCGGTGATGACGGGACCGGGCGCTTCTTCGAACACCTTCTGGTGCCGGCGCTGCAAGGAACAGTCACGCTCTCCCAGATGGACAGCACCTCCCTTGCCGTCGCCAAAGACCTGGATTTCGATGTGGCGCGGTGTGGTCAGGTATTTCTCGATATAGACCTCGTCATTGCCGAACGCGGCCTTCGACTCTGACCGGGCGGTGCGAAAGGCGGTCTCCAGCTCCTCGGCGTTGTGCGCGACCTTCATGCCGCGTCCGCCGCCGCCGGCAGTGGCCTTGATGATCACCGGGTAGCCGATTTCCTTGGCGACAGAGATCGCGGTTTCGTAATCGGCGACCCCGCCATCTGATCCGGGCACGACCGGAATGCCCAGTTCCTTGGCCGTGATCTTGGCGGTGATCTTGTCGCCCATGATGCGGATATGTTCAGCCGTGGGGCCGACAAAGGTGATGCCGTGATCCTGCAGCGCCTGCGCGAAAGAGGCGTTCTCGGACAGGAACCCATAGCCCGGATGCACCGCCTGCGCGCCGGTGATCTCGCAGGCGGAGATCACGGCGGCCTTGGACAGGTAGCTGTCGACCGAGGGCGCGGGGCCGATGCAGACGCTTTCATCCGCCAGCCGCACATGCATGGCATCAGCATCGGCGGTCGAATGGACCGCGACCGACTTGATCCCCATTTCGCGGCAGGCGCGGATGACACGCAGCGCAATTTCGCCGCGATTGGCGATCAGGAGTTTCTCGAACATGCCGACCTCACTCAATGATCATCAAGGGGGCGCCGTATTCCACCGCATTGCCGTCCGCGACCAGGATGCGCTTGACGGTGCCCGCGCGCGGCGCGGGGATCTGGTTCATCGTCTTCATCGCCTCGATGATGAGGACGGTCTGGCCC
>JANPKV010000074.1:0-15144 GCA_031426185.1 Rhodobacterales bacterium
CTGATGGATGGCGCGATGTACAATGCCGGGCAATGCTGCTGCGGCATCGAACGGATCTACGTGCACGAAACCCTGTTTGACGCCTTTGTCGAAAAGTCGGTCGCATGGGTCGGGCAGCTGAAGCTGGGCAATCCCTTTGATGCATCGTCCAAGCTTGGACCGATGGCGCATAAACGCTTTGCCCAGACGGTCCGCGACCAGACCGCCGAGGCAATCGCGGCGGGCGCAAAGCCGCTGCTGGACCCCAAGAGGTTCGCCGATGACGGCGGGGCTTATCTCGCACCGCAAATCCTGATCAATGTCGACCACTCGATGCGCGTGATGAAGGAGGAATCCTTTGGCCCCGTTGTCGGCATCATGCCGGTCAAGAACGATGCCGAAGCGATTGCCCTGATGAACGACAGCCCCTATGGCCTGACCGCCAGCGTCTGGACCAAAGACTATGATACCGCCGCCGGTATCGGGGCAAAGATCGAAACCGGCACCGTCTTTATGAACCGCGCCGATTACCTTGACCCGGCATTGACCTGGACCGGGGTCAAGGATACCGGGCGCGGCACGTCGCTGAGCTATCTGGGGTTCCATTCGGTGACCCGGCCCAAATCCTATCACCTCAAGAAGGTCTGACATGAGCCATTCCGTCCCCAACCGTAACTGGTCCTATCCCACCGCCATCAAGTTCGGCGTCGGGCGCATCGCGGAGCTGGCCGAACATGCCAAGTCGATCGGGCTGAAGAAGCCGCTGCTGGTGACCGACAAGGCGCTGGCCTCGTTGCCGATCACCGCGGCCGCCCTTGATGTGCTGGAAAAGGCGGGGATGGGCCGCGCGGTCTTTTCCGACGTGGACCCGAACCCGAACGAGGCGAACATGACGGCCGGGATCACGGTCTATCTGGCGGGCGGCCACGATGGGGTGATCTGCTTTGGCGGTGGATCGGCGCTGGATCTGGGCAAGATGATCGCCTTGATGGCGCATCAGAAGACGGGGCTCAGCGTCTGGGATCTCGAGGATGTTGACGACTGGTATACCCGTGCGGATCCCGGCAAGATCGCACCGATCATTGCGGTGCCGACAACGGCGGGAACCGGATCGGAGGTTGGCCGCGCGGGTGTGCTGACCAATTCGACGACCCACAAGAAAAAGATCATCTTCCATCCCAAGCTGATGCCTGCCGTCACGATCTGCGATCCCGCACTGACCGTGGGAATGCCGCGCTTCATCACCGCAGGAACCGGCATGGACGCGCTGGCGCATTGCCTGGAGGCCTATTCGTCCCCCTTCTATCACCCGATGTCGCAGGGCATCGCGCTGGAAGGCATGCGGCTGGTGTTCGAGAACCTGCCGCGCGTCTACGGCACGCCTGACGATCTGGACGCGCGGGCCCACATGATGAGCGCGGCAGCCATGGGCGCGGTGGCCTTCCAGAAGGGGCTGGGGGCGATCCATTCGCTGTCCCATCCGATCGGGGCGGTTTACGGCACGCATCACGGCACGACAAACGCGGTGGTGATGCCGATGGTGCTGGACTTCAACCGATCCGCCATCGAGACGCGTTTCGAGGCGGCGGCGGCCTATCTTGGCATCAAGGGGGGCTTTGACGGCCTGCGGGATCGGGTGATGCAGCTTCGTGCGATGCTGGCGATTCCGGAAAACCTGACCGCCATGGGCGTGAAATCCGCCGATCTGGACATGTTGACCGACATGGCGCTGGAGGACCCGTCCTGCGGCGGCAATCCGATTGCGATGACGCGCGAGAACACGCGCGCGCTGTTCGACGCCTGCATGTAGCGATAAGGCCCCCCGCGCCAAGGCGGGGGGCGGATCACCATGGCAGCCGCCGAGACAGCGACCCGACCCACGACCCCGCCCCGCATGTCGCAGCCGCTGGACGTGATTGTTGCGGGCGGCGGGGTGATCGGGCTGACCGTTGCGTTGCGGCTGGCCGACGAGGGACGGCGCGTGATGCTGATCGACCCCGAAGAGCCGGGCTCGGGCGCGTCTTACGGCAATGCAGGAACCATCGCCACCTATGCGACATCCCCCCTTGGGACGCCCGCAATGTTGCGCGACCTGCCGCGCCTTCTGTCCGACCGGCATTCCCCGCTTGCTGTTCACCGACCCAGCCTTGTGTCGCTGGTGCCATGGCTCGCGCGGCTTGCCCACCAGTCGCTGCCCGCGCGCGCGGCGGCCAATGGCACCGCGTTGGCGGCACTTCTGTGGGATGCGGGCTCCCTTTGGGCCGCGCTTGCCGAACGGGTCGGCGCAGAAGCCCTTATGCGCAACCGGGGGTGCCTTTACCTTTATGCGACCGAGGCGGAGGCGCGCGCCGCCTCTGCCGGTCTTGCCGCGCGGCGCGCTCTGGGCGTGGTGGTTGAGCAGATCGACGCCGCGGGTCTGGCTACGCTGGAGCCGGGCCTGCCGCCCATGGCAGGGGGAGCGGCGTTCTTTCCCGGGGCACAGTTCATCGTCGATCCGGGCGCAATGATGGCCGCCTTGACCCGCGCGGTGCTTCACGCAGGAGTCGAGGTCTTGCGTGGCCGCGTGACGCAGCTTGAACGCACTGCCGTCGGTGTCGTCGTCAGGGGGCCCGGGCTCTTGCGGACAGCGCGCCGGGTGGTGATCGCGGCGGGTGCGCGGTCGCGCGCACTGGCCCGCATGGCAGGCGACCGGGTGCCACTGGACACCGAACGGGGCTATCATCTGGAATGGGACATGGCGACGCCACCGGTGACACGGCCGGCCTGCCCGGTGGCGCGCGGCTTTTACCTGTGCCCCATGGCCGGTCGCCTGCGCGTGGCCGGCACGGTGGAGATGGGCGGGCTGGATGCGCCCCCGTCTTCGCACCGGCTTGAGCGTCTTGCCGAGGGTGCGCGCCAGTTCTTCCCACATCTGGGTGCGCCCAGCCGCAGCTGGATGGGCCTGCGCCCGTCGATGCCCGACAGCCTGCCGGTGATCGGCGCCTCAAAAGACGGTGCCGATGTGATCCACGCCTTTGGCCATGGCCACCTTGGCCTTACGCTCGCGCCCCGGACCGCCGACTTTGTAGCCGACCTCATTGCAGGCCGCGACCCCGGCCCTGCCCTTTCGCCATGCCTTCCCACGCGATTCTGACGCGTGGGCAACAAGGTGCGGCACGCGCAGGCAAGGTCGCATTATCGATGATCCGGATCGCGTAGGTACCGCTACCCTGAGATCTTCGTTCCCAAACCGTGCCCTTCGGAGGCAGCCACCGCCCCTTTGGCTGCACGCATCTGGTCGACGCTGCGCACCGTCTGGCGCGCGGCCCCGGCCCAGTCGCGGGTCTTGACCTTGGGGGATTTCATTCGCTGAACTGCGGCGGGGATCGCGTCGGCATATTGCGGCAGCCACTGGGCCTGCGCCACCAGCATCTCGTCGACCATTTGCCAGACCTCTTCTGGCGTGCAGATTGCACCCACCAGCGGATCGTGCAGAACGGCCTGTTTCAGCAAATCCACATCGCCTGTCATGGCGGCCTTCACGCTCATCCGCTGGACGTTGACCGAAGCGGAGCATGTCGCCGCGCAGGCGTCCGGCAGGGTCACGCCCTCGACCATGTTGATGCCGAAACGGTCGACGAAACCGGGGCTTTCGATGATGCAGTCGGGGGCAAGATTGGTGATAGCGCCGCCGTTCTTGACGTTGAAATGCCCACGATAGACGCGGCCGGTCTCCAGCCCTTCGATGATGTGGCTGGCATGTTCGTCGGTACGTTCATAGGCGTTGAGGGGGGCCCCTGCCTCATCCAGGAATTTCGGGAAATCCGTCTCGAACCAGTTCCGGTTTTCGGTGGAATAGCGCAAGTACCCGCCCGTCTCGCCATGGATCCATTCGTCCATGCTGATCCAGTCCATGATCTGGTCGGGCCGCTTGCGATACCAGGGCAGGTATTCCGACAGGTGGCCGTTGGACTCGGTGGAGTAGAAACCAAAGCGTTTCAGCACGTCGATGCGCACCTTTTCCTGGATGGAAAAGGCCGGGTGACGCTCGAACGCGGAAAGCAGTTCGTCCTTGCCGACCTTGCGGCCGTTGTGGCGGATATCAAGGTACCAGGTCTGGTGGTTGATGCCCGAACAGATGATGTCGACCTCGGCCATCGGCACGCCCAAGGCGCGGGCGATCTGGCGGTGTCCGTTCTGGACGCCATGACACAGCCCGACCGTGTTGACCCCGCCGTGATCGATGGCCGCCCAGGTCATCATGGCCATCGGGTTGGCGTAGTTGAGCAAAAGAACGTCCGGCGCGCAAACCTCGCGGATGTCGCGGCAGAAATCCATCATGGCGGCAATCCCGCGCTGGCCGTACAGGATGCCACCGGCGCAGATCGTGTCGCCGACGCATTGATCGACCCCGTATTTCAGCGGAATGCGAATATCGTCGGCAAAGGCCTCGAGACCTCCGATGCGCACGACGTTCATCACATAGCGCGCGCCCTCCAGCGCCCGGCGGCGGTCGGTGGTTGCGGTGACCGTGGTTTTCAGTCCGTTCACCTCCACGATCCGGCGGATGATCTGCGCGATCATTTGCAGGTTGTGGTCGTTGATGTCCGTCAGCGCGATTTCGATATCCTCGAACTCCGGCACTTTCAGCAGGTCCGAGACAAGTTTCTTGGTAAACCCGACGCTGCCCGCGCCGATGATGGTGACTTTGAACGCGGTCATGAAACAGTCTCCTTGTGCAGGGATTTTAGGAACTCGCGGTGGCCGAGGGCGCGGCCGGCGGCCTGACGATATTCAGAGGTCAGCGCATGTGACACGCGGCGGGCATTGGCGCGCAGCTTTGGATTGGCGGCCAGCGCCGTTTTGGCGGAACCGGGCGTCAAAAGCCCAAGACCATCAAGGACCGGCACATGCAGGTGGTGTCCGACATGCGGCAGATTCATCGCGAACGGCGCGAAATCCTCCGGTCCGGGAACTTTGGCGGCCCATGCGGCAAGGCGGTCCCTGAGGTCGTCGGGCGTACAATCGGCAACGTCGCGCCAAAAGGGTGTGTCGCGCCGCTCGCTGACATAGTGCAGGCGGATGAAGTCGCGGAAATCGTCCACCTGACGGGCGGCGGCGGCGTTGAAGGCGCTGCGGGCGCGGTCGTTGGGGTCGGGCAGCAGCGTCGCAAGCAGCATCAGTTGTACCACGGTGCCGTGGATCGAGGTCGCCTCCAACGGTTCGAGAAAACTGGACGACAACCCGAGTGCCACGCAGTTTCCGATCCACTGTCGGTCCAGGCGGCCGGATTCGATCCTAATGTCGTTGCGGACCTGGATCGGGTGGCCCAGGGCGGCCTCGATCTCATCCTTGGCCTGATCTGGGGTCAGATGCGCGTCGGAATAGACGTAGCCGCAGCCGTAACGTTCTTGCGTGGGAATTTTCCACATCCAGCCCGCCCCTTGCGCCCAGGCAAGCGTGCAGGGGGCGATCTCCTCGCCTTCCGGGATATCCAGCCAGAAGGGCATTGCCCGGTTCACCGGCAGCACCGCGCCGTAGGGATGCAATCTCGCGCCCATTTCGGTGATCAGGCGGCGGCGAAACCCGGTGCAGTCGATGAACAGATCGGCATCGACCACCTGACCGCTTTCCAGTGTCAGCGAGGCGATGTCCCCGGTTTCCGAATGACGATTCACCAACGCCACCTGATCGTCGATGATGTCGATCGCGCGCGCCTTGGAGCGTAGCCACTTGCCCGCCAGCGCCTGGTCGAAATGATAGGCGTGGTGATAGGGTCCGACCTGCACCAGTCGGTCACCCACCTTTGCAAACGGGCTGCGCGACCTGTTCAGAAGATGCTGGAACAGATGCGGCTCGCCCACGCTTTCGCCCTGTGACACGGCATAAAGGTCCAGCGCATTGCTGGCCCCGAGCCCCGCGACCTGATGTGGATCGTCGATCGGCCCGTCATAGGTATGGCCCTTGCGACGCCAGTCCTTGTGGCGGATGCCGAACTTGATGGTGGCACCCGTTGCGGCCAGAAACTCCATCTCGTCGAGGTCGAAGTGCTTGAGCATCTGACGAAAGACGGCTGTGGTGCCCTCGCCCACCCCGATGGTGCCGATCTTTGAGCTTTCGATCACCGTCACGGCACAGGGACGCGCTGCCCGCCGCGCCGCATCGCCGAGCATCATGGCGGCAAGCCAACCGGCCGTGCCACCACCCACCACGACGATGCGCGCGGGCCACATGGGTCAGCCTGCCTTGCGCTGCGGTACGCGCGCCCATTCCGGCAGCCAGTCGCCATGCGCGGCCAGAAGGTCATGTGTCATCGCCCATATCTGGTCGAGGTCCAGTTCCGCCCCGGTATGGGGGTCCAGCATGGCGGCGTGATAGATATGGTCAGGGTTTTCCGTTAGCAGCGCCTGCACGGTCAGGTCCTGCACGTTGATATTGGTGCGCATCAGGCCGATCAGCTGTGGCGGAATGTCATGCACCACGGTCGGTTGCAGGCCCATGTGGTCGACAAGCACCGGAACCTCGACTGCACAGCCATCGGGCAATTGCGGGATATAGCCACGGTTGCCGATATTGCCGTAGATCACCGAAGGCTCACCCGTCACGACGGAGTTGGCGATCTCGCTGGCGTATTCATGCGACTCTTTCAGTTCCACCGTGTTGGCGGTCTTGAGGTCTTGCGCTTCCTTCTGCCAGCGGGCGATCTGCTCGACGCAGCGCTTGGGGTATTCATCCAGCGGAATGCCGAATTTCTCGATCAGGTCCGGGCGGTCGCGCTTGATGAACCAGGGGGTGTATTCGGCGAAATGCTCGCTGCTTTCCGTCACGAAATAGCCAAGCCGGGTCAGCATCTCGTAGCGCACCTTGTTAGGGCAACGCGGATTCCAGTGGGTGGGTTTGGGAAAACGCCCCTCGCGGTAACCCTGTTTAAGTGCCGGGTAGAGGTCCTTGAAGCTGCCGTCCGGCTGGCGGTGTTCAAAGCTCAGATAGAACGCCATATGGTTGATGCCACCCGCGCGGTAGCGGATATCTTCTACCGGAATGTCCAGATCGCGCGCCAGTTCCCACGCGGTGCCTTGCACGGAATGGCACAGGCCGACCTGCCGGATCGTCGGGTACTTTGCGGCAATCGCCCAGGTGTTGATGGCCATCGGGTTGACGTATTGCATGACGATCGCGTTCGGGGCGACGGCCAGAAGATCTTCGCAGATCGACCACAGCACCGGCACCGTGCGCAGCCCCCGCATGATGCCCCCGATGCCCAGGGTGTCGGCAATCGTCTGCCGAAGACCATAGGCCTTGGGGATTTCGAAATCGGTGACGGTGCAGGGCTCGTAGCCGCCGACCTGAAAACAGCAGACGACGAAATCCGCCCCTTCCAGTGACCGGCGCTGGTTGGTGTAGGTCTTGACCGTGGCCTTGCCGCCAAGCGTCTGTGCAAGCTTGCCGACGATGATCTCCGATTCCTCCAGGCGCTGCGGGTTGATGTCCATCAGGCGCACCTCGGCATTGGCCAAAGCGGGGCGCTGCAGGATGTCGCCGGCGATGTTCTTGGTGAAGACGGCGGAACCAGCGCCGATAAAGGTGATGATGGGGTTGGGCATGGGAACACTCATGTTGCGATTTCAAAGGCCGCGCGGACCAGCCGGTGGGTATAGTCGGATTGCGGGTTTTCAAGGACGTCGGCGACCGGGCCTTGTTCCACGATCTTGCCGTTCTGCATCACGATGACCCGGTGACACAAGGCGCGCACGACCTTGAGGTCATGGCTGATGAAAAGATAGCTCAACCCCTTGTCGCGCTGCAGTTTGCGCAAGAGGTCGATGATCTGCGCCTGCACGGACAGATCCAGCGCCGAGGTCGGCTCATCCAGCAGGATGAACTCCGGCTCCAGCGCCACGGCGCGCGCGATGGCAAGGCGCTGGCGCTGCCCGCCGGAGAATTCGTGCGGAAAGCGCGACAGGATCGTGTCGGGCAGCCCCGCATCGCGCAGAGCCTGGCGCACCCGCTCCACCCGGTCCTTGTGGTCGCGGCCGATGCCGTTGACGATCAGCCCTTCCTCGATGATCTGGCGCACCGACATGCGGGGGTTGAGGCTGGAAAAGGGGTCCTGGAACACCACCTGCATACGCTGGCGATAGGGCTTCATGCCTTTGCGGTCCAGGCCGTCAAGGCGCTGGCCCAGAAACTCGACCTCGCCGCCGGTCAGCTTGTTCAGCCGCAGCAACGCCTGCCCGAAGGTGGTCTTGCCGGATCCC
This sequence comes from Rhodobacterales bacterium, assembly GCA_031426185.1. Classification (GTDB taxonomy): domain Bacteria; phylum Pseudomonadota; class Alphaproteobacteria; order Rhodobacterales; family Rhodobacteraceae; genus JAJNPS01. The sequence goes on from JANPKV010000074.1 coordinate 8,217, forward strand.
GATTCTCCCACCAGACCAAGCGTTTCGCCCCGCTTGAGGTCCAGCGACAGCCCGTCCACCGCCTGCAGGTCGCTGAAGCTGCCACGGAAGGCACCGCCCTTGCGCAGCGTATAGGTCACGCGGACATTGCGTCCCTGGAGCACGGTCTCTTGCTTGCCTTCCAAGGGGTTCGAATGGCCCGTCGGCTCGGAGCCCAGAAGTCGTCTGGTATAGGGGTGCTGGGGGTTTGTGAATACTTGTTCGGTAGGTCCCTCTTCGCGCACGAGCCCGTGCTGCATCACATAGACATGGTCGGCAAACTGACGCACCACGGTCAGGTCATGCGTGATCAGGATCACCGCCATGCCGTTGCGTGTCTTCAGCGCCTTGATGAGGTTCAGGATTTCGGCCTGAACGGTCACGTCCAGCGCCGTCGTCGGCTCATCCGCGATCAGGACGTCGGGGTTGTTGGCCAAGGCCATGGCGATCATCACGCGCTGGCGTTGCCCGCCAGACAACTGGTGGGGATACTGCCGGACGCGCGCCTCGGGATCGGGGATCTGAACCTCGGCCAAAAGTTCCACCGCGCGCTTCAGCGCATCCGCCTTGGAGATGGTCTGGTGGATGCGCAGCACCTCGGCCAGTTGCGTGCCGATGGTGTAGACCGGGTTCAGCGACGACATCGGCTCTTGAAAGATCATCGTCAGCCGGTTGCCGCGCAGGCCACGCATCTCGCGGTCGGAAAGCCGCGCCATGTCGCGTCCGGCATACAGAATCTCGGTCTTGTCGGACATCCGGGCGCGTTTGGTCAGCAGTTTCATGATCGCGCGCGCCGTCACCGACTTTCCCGACCCGCTTTCGCCGACCAAGGCGATGGTCTGGCCTTTCCTGAGGGTAAAGGACACGTCCTTGACGGCCTGAATCTCGCCGCCGTCGACCTTGAAGGTGACGCCGATATTTCGCGCCTCGATGGCGATATCATCAGTCATCGCGGCCTCAATAGGGGTCAATGGCGTCGCGCAACCCGTCGCCCAGCGCGTTGAACGCAAAGACGGCCAGCAGCACGAAACCAACGGGGCTGAGAATCCAGGGGTAGGAGCCGATCACGGAAAACGTGCCCGCATCCTGCAGCATCAGACCCCACGAGATCAGCGGCGGTTTCACGGCGAATCCGAGAAAACCGAGAAAGCTTTCCAGCAGGATGATGGTCGGGATGCCAAGGGTGACGGCGACGATCACATGGCTCATGACGTTGGGCAGGATATGGCGGGTGATGATGCGCGTGTCAGAGGCCCCGACCGCCATCGCGGCGCGCACATAGTCGATGCGCGCCATGGACATCGTCTTGCCCCGCACCTCGCGGGAAAGTTGCGCCCAGCCGAGGCCCGCGATGACAAGGATGACAAAGCTGAGAAAGATGTAGCTCGGCGCCGTCACGGGGATCAGCGTCGTCAGGGCAAGGTACAAGGGCAGTTGCGGAAAGGCCAGGATGATCTCGACAAACCGTTGGAACCAAAGGTCGAATTTGCCGCCCAGATAGCCCGACGTGATGCCTGCCAGCGTCCCGATGATCGTGATCAGGGTAATCGAGATCAAGGCAATCATCAGCGAGATGCGGCTGCCGACGATGCCGCGCGCCAGGATATCGCGACCCAGCTTGTCGGTGCCAAGGATATGCAGCGGGCTACCATCGCCAAGGCCGATGATCCGCCGCTCCATCGGGATGAACCCCCACAGCTTGTAGGGCTCGCCCTTGGCGAACAGGATCAGCGGGCGCGGGTTGTCCATGTCCGGTCCCATCAGCGGCTGAAAGGTGACCGGGTCCAGTTCCTCGCTTTCGGTGATGGAATAGGCAACCGGCCACAGGGTGAAGCCGTCCTTGGTAAAGAACGAAATCTTGTCCGGCGGCGCAAAGGATGCGGTGGAGGCGTTCGGGTTCATCGGCGCAAAGAAATCGGCGAACACCGCCACGATCAGCAGCGTCGAGACCAGCACCAGCCCCAGCATGCCGGGAAACGATTTGCGAAACCGGCGCCAGACCAGCGAGGCATAGCTTTGCGACGTGCTGGACACGGTAGTGATGCGGTCGTCGGCGGCCTCGCCCTCATACAGGGTCATGTGTCGGCCCCCACGCGAATGCGCGGATCAAGCGCGACCAGCAAAAGATCGGCGATGATGTTGCCGACGATCAGCGTTGCCCCCAGAACCAGAAGCAGGGTTGCCGTGACATAGACATCCCCGATCCCCATGGACTGCACGATGGCGGGACCGATGGTGGCCAAGCCAAAGACGATGGCCACCTCGATCTCGCCGGTCAGCATGTAGGGCAGCACGACGCCCTGATAGGCAACCAGTGGATGCAGCGCATTCGGGACGGCATGCTTCATGATGACTGCGCCCTCGCTCAGCCCCTTGGCGCGCGCGGTTTCGACATATTGCGCGTTCAGCGTATCCAGCAGGTTGGCGCGCATCACACGCATGTTGTAGGCCAGCCCCCCGATGGTCGCCACGGCGACCACGGGCCAGATATGCTGGATCAGGTTCCACAGCTTGGCCCAGTTGAAATCGAACCAGCCGAACCAATAGGGTTGCCCGCCAAACCGGCTTGAATAGAACGACCCGATCTCCTGGACGTCCAGCTTGTAGACCAGAACGTACAGCAGGATCAGCGCCAGGAGGAACCGGGGGATCGTCATGCCAAGGAAGGACAGGAACGACAGGACGGTATCAACCCAGGTGTATTGCCGGGTGGCCGCCAGGATGCCAAACCCGATCCCGATGGTTGTTGCAAGCAGGTGGCAGACCAGCGCAATCGCGATCGTCGGCGGCAGGCGCTGCATCAGGATGTCCGAGACGGGCTTGTTGTAGACGTAGGACTGGCCGAAATCGCCGCGCGTCACGATGCCCCACAGCCAGCGGCCGTATTGCTGCACCATCGGGTCGTTCAGGCCGTTCCTTTCGCGGTATTCTTCTGCCGCGCGGGTCGCTGCCTCCAGCGAGGCGCCACCTTGGGTGATCATGTTGGTGCGGATGAAATCACCGTAATCGCCCGGCGGGGCCTGGATGATGGCAAAGGTGATCATGCTCATCACCAACAGAACCGGGATCGATTGCGCTATGCGGACCAAAAGGAAACGCAGCATGAGAATGACGCCTTTGGGGGGAAGTTTTGGGTCGAGGGGCGATGCGACGATTTGCACCGCCCCCCGGGTTCGGGAGGAACGCTTAGTTGGCCGTCACGGGACCGGGATCACCCAAGGCGCCGGGCAAGGTGTTCGGGTGCAGTTCTGCCCCGATCTGCTTGTCGGCAGCGACCCAGACACGCTCGCGGATGATGTTGTCCTCGGCCCAGTTGTACATGTAGATGGGCGCGCCCGCGGGGATGTTGGAAAAGCGCTTGTTGATGATCAGCGCCCCCGGATAGGCAGTCAGACCGACCGCATAGATGTTTTCGGTATAGAGCTTTTGATATTGCTTCATCAGCTCCACCCGTTCGGCCGAGTCCCGGCTTGCGATGAAGGCGTTGACGACCGTCACCATCTCCTGCTCGAACGGCATCAGGTCCATCTCGCCCGCACCATTGGCCATGTGCGACCGTGACGATGTCGGCCCGACCGAGGCCAGGAACGAGGTGTTCTGGACAGCGGTGATCAGTTCGGTCTGGTTGCGGTAGATGGCCCAGTCGAACTTGCCGGTATCGCGGGCGTTGTCATAGTCTTTGGCCGGCAGCGAGTTCAGGGTTACCTGCAACCCGATATCGGCCATCATCGCGACCATGCCTTCGGCAAGGTTGGCATCGGTCGAATAGTCGACCTGGTGCAGAAGCACGACCGACACGTCCTCGCCGCCGGCATAGTTGACGAACCCGTTGCCGTCGGTGTCGACCAGCCCTGCCTTTTCGAGATGCGCCTTGGCGGTCTCGACCGAGAAGGGATAGTGGACGGTGCTGTCCTTGTCATAGAACGAGGTCCCGGCATAAAGGCCGCCCGGATAGATCGTGGTGAAGGGACCCTTGACCAAGCTGTCGCCAAGCCGCTGGCGATCAAGGCCATAACTGACTGCCATGCGGAAATCGGCATTGCGGTTCAGCTCGCGGACCTTCTGGCCACGGGCGTCGGGTTCGCCCCAGCCATTGGCCGAAAAGTTCAGCAAAGTCGAATAGCCGATGGTGCGCGGCCCAAAGGCCAGACGGGCAGGAGCAGCCGGATCGGCTGATTTCTTCAGTGCCTCGACGTAGTTTTCGGCCTGTTCCAGGTTGGAAAAGTCACCCGTCCCCGCCACGGCCTGCACGTCGCGGTCGGCCCAGGTGGACAGCCGGTAGTGCATTTCGTCAAGGTAGGGCAATTGCTGTCCGCTTTCGTCCACTTTCCAGTAATACGGGTTGCGGCGCATGACGATGATGTCATCCGGGCGGTGCTCAACCACGGCGTGGCTGCCCATCACGGGGAAGTTCATCATGTCGGCGGGGAATGCCTTGAGGAACGCCTCATAGCTTTCGCCACCGTATTTGGGGTGCTTGGGTTTCAGCACATGGCTCGGGCCCGGGCAGAAGTTGCCATAGGCCATTGCGTAAAGCACCGATTCCGGGAAGGGCGTCGCGAACGTCATGGTAAAGGTCGTCGCGTCGACCACGGTCAGGGTGCCGTCCGCATAGGTCGCCGGTGCTGCGCCCATGAGAGGGGTCACCTCGGGATCCATGACGATGTCGTTCCAGTAAAAATCGATGTCCTCGGTGTCAAAGGGATCGCCGTCGGACCATTTCGCGCCTTCGATCAGTTTGACTGTCAGGGTCTTGCCGTCCTCGGACCATTCCCAGGACTTTGCCAGATTTGCCATCGGCTGCAGATCGGTCGAATTCACGGTGAACAGGGGACCGGTGCGGGTCAGGCATTCCACCAACTGGATGTCGATGCCACCCCAGCCATAGGACTGTCCCGCCCAGAAGTTCCAGCCTTCGGGACGTCCGCCGATCACGTGGCGCATCACGTCGCCGTAAACGCCGATGCCGTCAGGCATGTTCGCCGCCTTGTAGACCAGCGGCTCCTTGGGAAGGCGTTCGGCGACAGGCGGCAACTTGCCCGCATCGACGAAGGCCGTGACCCAGGCCGGTTCGGAATAGGCTGGCAACGCCATGTAGTCGAAAATGTCGGACCGGTTGACGAAGATGGGCTCGCCTTGCGCGTCGAACTTGGGGGCATCCGGGGGCGTGGTCGGGGCCATCATTTCGGCCCGAACCGCAACCGCAGACACACCCAGCAACAGCGCCGCCAGTGCGGCGCGCCGGATATGCATTGTCATTTCTCCTCCCTATGGCCGCCAGGCGACCGGGTTACCATCGTCTTATCGTTGGACTTGCCGCGATCTGTGGTTGTCCCGGCATGACGCGCGGCAGCGTCTGCGGGTATCCCAACACTGCGCAACACCGGGCTTTACAGCAATATCGGTTTGGCAGATTGTATTCTGGTTTTCAAAGATCCGACGAGGTAGCCCGGTGGAAGACGCGATCGCGCCGCGCAAGTCCGGCGGCGTGCCAAGCCACGAGCGGCATTTCTATGCCACCAACCGCGCCTTTGGCCGGTTCGGAATGCGCATCTTTGATCCGATGGTCATGCCACAAGCGCATTGGCACGGTCATATCGAGGCCAACTTCGCGGTCGATTTCGAGATGGATTACGAGGTGGACGGTCACTCGCTGACGATCCCGCCGAACCGGCTGGTGCTGTTCTGGGCAGGCATCCCGCATCAGCTGACCACTGTCCGCCGTCTGGCCGGGGGTCCCCACAAGCTGTGCAACATCTACCTGCCGCTCGACGGCTTTCTGATGATGCATCACATCGCGGGCCTGCAGGTGTCGCTGCTGGGCGGCGGCATGGTGGTGCTGCCGGAATCCTTGTGTTCAGCGACCCAGGTGCGGCGCTGGTACGACGATTACCGCAGCGGCCATTTTGAACGCGCCGAAATCATCAAGATGGAACTGAATGCCCTGTTCCGCCGCGCCGCGCTGGACGGCCTCAGCTATCTGCGCTTGCCGGGGCACCAAGTCTCGGCGGATCGGACGCTGTCGTCCGCGCACATCCGGCATGTCATCGCCATGGTCCGTCAAGTTCTTGAAAACCTGGAAAAACCCTTACGAAACTCCGACATCACGGCGGTTACGGGCCTGCATGAAAACTATGCGCTGTCTCTCTTTAGCCGGGTCATGCGTGTCCCGCTCAAGCAGTTCATGATCCGGATGCGCCTTTTGCGTGCGCGCGCATTGCTGGTGGAGAGTTCAATGGCCATCGCCTCGGTGGTGGAGGCATCTGGTTTTTCATCGATCAGCCAGTTCTACGCCCAGTTCAAAGAGGGGTACGGGCTGACCCCGGCCGCGGTACGGGCCGAATATCTGCGCCGGGATCGCGGCTAACGGGCGGTGCAAACCAGCGGACAGCGGGGGAAACCCGCGCCACACCCGCAATCCACAGACCGGGATTGGTCAGAAATGGAAAGGTTCGGTGTAAAGCCGCCGCCCCAGCGTCAGCGCATCCGCAACATGGACCATCGGCGACAGGTCAACATCGCTGGCCCCGCTGCGCACCAACTTTGCCATGCGCGCGTAAAGCCCGGGATATTCCCGGTTCGGGCCCCCCGACGTGTAACCGTCCGATGTTTCCACCGCTGATCCGCCGTTGCGCAGCGTCAGCGTGCCGCGATCGGTCTGGACAAGGATGTCCCACGTCTGCGGCCCGGTCTGGCGCCAGTCGAAGGCGGCCGTAACATTGCCCGAAAAGACCAGATCGGCGGCAATCGGGGTCTGGCGATTTTCCGGAAAAGTCAGGGTGGCTGATGTCAGGTGCACAGGGGCCGGCAGGATCTCCGTCAGGATCGACAGCGCATTGATGCCGGGATCAAACACGCCCATGCCGCCGGGCTCAAACACCCAGTCCTGACCGGGATGCCATTTGCGCAC
>JANPKV010000075.1:0-2018 GCA_031426185.1 Rhodobacterales bacterium
CGACCAACGACATCACGCGCATCGCCGCTGCGGTGGGTGTTGAGCACCGGGGCGCCACCGCCACCCAGGCCCTGCATGCGCACCGCGTTCGGCGACATGTCGAGTTCCTCGGTGATCAGGCCAAGAGGCGGGACGAAGTTGCGGGCGCGCGCACCGGTGGACCACACCACCTCGACAGTGCGGGCGGCGCGGTTGACGGTGGCGGGTGCTGAGACGGCCCGCGCGGCGGTGATCGAGTACCCCGGCGGCGTCGCTTCAGCCGCCCCGGTGGGAAGTCCATTGTCATGCGACGTGGCCGACGCGGGATTGCTCCCGCCCGGATCGCTGGCCTCTGCCATGCGGTTCTCCTTTGAGTTGTAAGAAGAGCAACTAGCTGCCCTATGACGGGAGTTCTACCGCGAGAGCTCTATGTCTGGCTTCGACCCACAGCCTGCGATGCCGACGTTGCAAAAATCAAAAGTTATGCACCTGCAAATGGATCGCGCAACGCCGCACCGGCCAGCCCTACAGCAGCAATTAGTGCTCCGCATGCGACTACGGTTGTTGCGGTGCCTAGAGCGTGGAACAGTCAAGGGCCAAGCGCCGCGCCGGCCATCATGGCTGCCGAGGTAAGAGCAAGACGTAGCCGGATCACACCGGCCAATTCTGTGCCGGAAAGTTGCGTCTGTAGCCGTGTCATCATGGGCAGCAAGAACATCGGTCCGCCCAAACCAGACCCAAACGCCAGGGCCATCGTGGCCGGAACCTGCCAGCCTTCAGGCGCGGCGACGAAGGCCACTACCATCAAGCTCAGCCCCAAACCGAGAATCACGTAGCCTGCGAACATAGACACCTCGCCATGCAGCTGCTCCACCAGGGTGCGCAACTCGCCAGGCGATAGCTCTTCAATCTCAACCTGGGCTGCCGCCCAAACGTTGAATCAGGTCCAGCCGCGTCGGGGGAATCAAAATCAGAAAATGCCGCCCGGGGTTTTGCACCGGCTACCTCGCACGTCGATAAATGTGCTAAGTCCCGGTGAAAGATCGCGAGGCTTCCAATGACCAAGACATGGTTCATAACTGGCACATCTTCCGGCTTCGGTCGGACCCTGACCGAAACTCTGCTGGCACGCGGCGACCGCGTGGCAGCGACCCTACGCGATGTGAAGGCCATTGACGACCTAACGACGCGATACGGCGAGCGACTCTATGTGTCCCAGTTGGACGTGACCGATACTGAGGCAGTTCGACGGGTGGTCGATCGCGCTTTTGACATCTTTGGTCGCATCGATGTCATCGTGAGCAACGCCGCCTACGGCCTGTTTGGGGCCGCGGAGGAGGTCAGTGACGAGCAAATTCGACAACAAATCGACACCAACGTCATTGGCTCGATCCAGGTCATCCGAGCCGCCCTGCCACATTTACGACAACAAGGAGGAGGCCGCATCTTGCAAGTATCCTCTGAGGGGGGCCAGGTGGCATATCCGAATTTCAGCCTTTACCATACCACTAAATGGGCAATCGAAGGTTTCGTAGAGTCTGTCGCACAGGAGGTTGCAGCATTCAACATCGAGTTCACCATCATCGAACCCGGACCTACTAAAACGGGCTTTGGTGCTCGCCTTGTTCGCGCGCCCTCAATGGCTGTTTACGAGAACTCCCCCGTTGGCGAGATGCGCCGTGCCCTCGCGGCAGGCACCTTCTTTAAGGTGAGGGGCGACGTGCTCAAAATGGTCCAAGCGATGATCGATTCGGTAGACCGTAACCCCGCACCGAAACGGCTGGCTTTGGGTAGTAACGCCTACAATTCGATCCGCGCAGCCCTGATAGACCGACTGGCGGTTCTTGATGCGCAAAAGGACATAGCTTTGCTAACTGACGATGATACGTGATGCCATCATTACAGCCACCAACGCTCGTTCCATTATGGAATATTCAAGAGCGATGAGATTTAGGTCGTAAGCGTCGTCTTGCCTGCGTCAGATGTGCCAACGACCACAATACGAATCAGTCACACCAAAATTGGTTCTGGCGTTTCCT
>JANPKV010000076.1:0-11481 GCA_031426185.1 Rhodobacterales bacterium
CTGCACGCGGGTGAACTGCGAGAACGACCCGTCATGCGTCTCGTAGCCCCAGATGCGCTGGCTGGGCGAGTACATCGGGTCGCCCCCGTTGCAATCCTCGTCATCGCCGTCGTCCTGGTTGCAGTGGATGACCACTTCATCTCCGACCTTCCAGCGCTTGACCTTGTCACCGACCGCCCAGACGATGCCGGACGCGTCGGAACCCAGAACCGCGTAGGGTTGCTTGTGGCCGTCAAAAACCGAAACCGGTTCCCCGAGCGCCGCCCAGACGCCATTGAAGTTGACGCCTGCCGCCATCACCAGGACGAGCACCTCGTTGCTGTCGATTTTCCAGGTGTCCACCACCTCCACCTGAAACGCCGTGTCGGGGGGACCGTGCCGTTCGCGCCGGATGGTCCAGGCGTACATCTGCGCCGGGACATGGCCCAAGGGGGGAAACTCGCCGATCTCGTACAGCGCCTTCAAGGGTGCAGCATGGGTCAATTTCGGGTCCTGCGTATCCAAAGCCATGGGTCACCTGTGAAATCGTCAAGGGTACGCCGCAGCGCAGAATCGCCGCGGTTCCAGCAAAAGCTAGAATTCTGTACGCAACTATGCAACAAGAAATGCCGCTATTTTGTAATTTTATGTCTGCGGCGCTGCAGCATCAGGTAAGGCTGTCGGCACCGAGGCGGCGTAAAACTGCAAAACTGCCCGCTCGGATACAACAGGTTGCAGGTCAGTTGTGACCAGCCCCCGTGCGATCAGCGTTGCCAGCCCTTCGGTCAAGGTCGCCTCGATTCCCTGGGGTGGCAGTTTCATCACCGCCCCGGCTGCAACAAGCTGTGCAATCAGGGTCTGAACCCGCGCCCTGAGCTCGTCGCGCGAGGTCGCCCCATCGCCCAGCGCGGCCGCCACCAGCGGGACCGGCAGGACCGGCACGACGGACGCGATCGCGGCCATCAGCTTTTCGCCCAAGGCGTCCACCGTGCCGCCCGACGCCAGAAAAGCCCGCAGCGAGATCGGCGCGCCGAACCCGGCCGCGGCGGTGCCAAAACCCTTGAAGCGACCCCGGAACCTGTTCCACAGCATCCGCAGCGTATATCCCATCACGCGCAGGGGCCGGTTGCGAAACCTGCGCCCGCCCTCGGACGCCGCCGCGATCAGCACGCGATCTTCCAGCACCCGGTCATAGCCCAGTCCGACCGGGACAAAGACGACGTTCCGACCACCCGCTTCAACCCCTTCCACGATATAGCTGAGCAGCCCCATCTTGGCCGGACCAACGCGACCATCCAGGCTCAGGCCGCCCTCGGGAAAGATTGCCTGCGTCGTCCCGTCGGCGGTCGCGATCTGGACATAGCGCGCCAGAACCTTGCGGTAGAGCGCATTGCGGCTGCCACGGCGAATGAAATAGGCCCCCATGGCCCGGATCATGGCGGAAAGCGGCCAGATGCGCGCCCATTCGCCAACCGCATAGGAAATGGCCGAGCGGTCCGCGACAAGCCAGGTGATCAGCACATAATCCATGTTGCTGCGGTGGTTCATCACAAAGATGACTGTGGCCTTGGGGTCGATATGGGCCAGCGCCGCATCCACGCGGCCCACGCGCACCCGGAAAAGCATCCGGCTGAAGGTCTTGGCCGCCCGGGTCGCAAAGCCGAAGTAAAGCGTTGCCGAAAATCCAGGCACGATCTCGCGCGCATAGCGCCGCGCTTCTTCAAACGCCACACTGCCGGGGACGCGCGTTTCGGCGGCGTGATCGCTGACAGCTTCCAGCACCTGTGCGTCATAAAGCAGCCGCACGATCATGTCCTGCCGCCGTGCCAGCTTGAAGGGCTCGATCTTGCGCTCCAGCCGGGCGTTGACCCGCAGCAATGCGCGCTCCATCCGGCGGCGAAAGAACCAGCGGATGCCCGGGCCGATGATCCTGTCCAAAGTGGCGATGGCCGCAAGCAACCCTGCGACCCACAGCAACCAGACAGGAATTTCCACCGTGCCGAACATCAGCGGGAGCCTAGCCGATCCGCGCCGCCCCGCAATCGCCTTTCAGACTGCGGCAAATATCCCGGGGACGGCGCGGCAAAGCCGCGACGGGGGCAGCGCCCCGCCTTGCCGCAATGCAGCGAATTGACATCGGCATAAAGTGTCCGGTATCTGTTTCACGACGAAAGAAAATTGCGCAAGGTGCAGGTGGATGACCAAAGACGCCCCATGGCTCTTCCGAACCTATGCCGGCCATTCGACGGCGGCTGCCTCCAACGCGCTGTATCGCGGCAACCTTGCCAAGGGGCAGACGGGCCTGTCGGTGGCCTTCGATCTGCCGACCCAGACCGGGTATGACAGCGATCATCTGCTGGCGCGGGGCGAGGTCGGCAAGGTCGGCGTGCCCGTCGCGCATCTCGGGGACATGCGGGCACTTTTCGCCAATATTCCGCTCGATCAGATGAACACCTCGATGACGATCAACGCCACGGCCCCATGGCTCTTGGCGCTGTACATCGCGGTGGCCGAGGAACAGGGCGCGGATGTCGCAGCGCTGCAAGGCACCGTGCAGAACGACATCATCAAGGAATATCTCAGCCGCGGCACCTATATCACCGCGCCCGCGCCATCCTTGCGGATGATCACGGATGTCGCAGCCTATACCCGCCGGCATCTGCCCAAGTGGAACCCGATGAACGTCTGCAGCTATCACCTGCAAGAGGCGGGGGCAACGCCGGAACAGGAACTGGCCTTCGCCCTCGCGACAGCCTGCGCCGTCCTCGATGATCTGCGCGGCAAAGTCGCACCGGGTGAGTTCCCCGACATGGTCGGCCGCATCAGTTTCTTCGTCAATGCAGGCATCCGCTTTGTCACCGAGATGTGCAAGATGCGCGCCTTTGTCGACCTGTGGGACGAGATCTGCCGCGACCGGTACGGCATCGCCGAGGCCAAGTACCGCCGCTTTCGCTATGGCGTGCAGGTGAACTCGCTTGGTCTGACCGAGCAGCAGCCCGAAAACAACGTGACCCGTATCCTTCTCGAAATGCTGGCCGTCACGCTGTCAAAGAACGCCCGGGCGCGCGCGGTTCAGCTGCCCGCCTGGAACGAGGCGCTTGGCCTGCCCCGCCCCTGGGACCAGCAATGGTCGCTGCGCATGCAACAGATCCTGGCCTATGAGACGGACCTTCTGGATTATGACGACCTGTTCGATGGCAACCCTGCGGTAGACCGCAAGGTCACAGCCCTGAAGGAAGGTGCCCGTGCGGAACTTGCGGTGATCGACGCGATGGGGGGGGCGGTTGCGGCCATTCCCTACATGAAGGAGCGGCTGGTGGAGGCCAACGCCGCACGCTTTGCCAGTATCGAGCGCGGCGAAACGGTGGTTGTGGGTGTCAACCGGTACACCACAACCGAAATATCGCCCCTGACCACCGGCGACGGATCGATCATGGCGGCCGATCCCGAAGCCGAAGCGGACCAGATCGCGCGGCTGCACAGCTGGCGCGCGGCGCGCGATCCAAAGGCGGTCGCGGCCGCACTCGACGACCTGCGCGCGGCTGCGACCAGCGGTGCCAACATCATGCCGCCCTCCATCGCAGCGGCCAAGGCGGGCGTGACCACCGGGGAATGGGGCACGTTGATCCGGACCGCATTCGGCGAATACCGCGCGCCGACGGGCGTGTCGCGCAGTCCGTCGAACCGCACCGAAGGGCTGGAGGATATCCGCGAGGCGGTCCAGGCGGTGTCGGCAAAACTCGGGCGGCCGCTCAAGTTCCTGATGGGCAAGCCTGGCCTGGACGGCCATTCCAACGGCGCCGAACAGATCGCCGCGCGTGCCCGCGATTGCGGGATGGACATTACCTATGACGGCATACGCCTGACCCCGGCCGACATTGTCGCCGCCGCCGCAGACCAGCGTGTCCATGTCATTGGCCTGTCGATCCTGTCCGGATCGCACCTGCCATTGATCCGCGACACGCTCGAGCGGATGGAGATTGCCGGCCTTTCCCACATCCCGCTGATCGTCGGCGGCATCATCCCCGAAGATGACGCCAACACCCTGCGCGCGATGGGCGTCGCGGCAGTCTATACGCCCAAGGATTTCGAGATGAACCGGATCATGATGGATATCGTCGGTCTGGTGGACGCAAGGGTAGCAGCAGAATAGGCGGGACGACGCTGCCCCAGACCCGCGCGGCGCTTTTCCATGGCCACCCGATCCGCTAGTCTTGCGAAAAAGCAAAACGGGCGAGGCAGGCGATGACACTTTCACGACGCATGATGATCACGGCCTCGATGGCCACGCTGTTGTCGGCCTGTGTGTCCGCAGGAAGCGGCCGGGGCGGCAGTGGCGGATCTTCGACAGTCTTCCGGGCCGAACCGAATGCGGGCTATGACGCCTGGGTCGCGTCGTTCCGTTCCCGCGCGTCGCAGCGCGGGATATCGGACGCAACCCTGAGTGCCGCCTTTCGCAACGCAGGTTTCCTTCCCGGCGTGATCGAGCGCGACCGCAACCAGACCGAGTTTACCCGCACGCTGGAAGATTACCTTGCCATCGCGGCTTCGGAGGAACGCGTCAGTCTTGGCCGCGCCAAGTACCGCGAATATGCCGGTGTCCTTGCCGCACTCGAAGGCCGCTATGGCGTGGAACCGCACGTCGTGGCCGCAGTCTGGGGGCTGGAGAGCTTTTTCGGCACAAGGCGCGGCGATGTGCCGGTGATCGCGGCTTTGTCGACGCTTGCCTATGACGGGCGGCGGGGCGCGTTCTTTGAAAGCCAGTTGCTGGCCGCCCTGCGCATCCTGCAAAACGGCGACATTTCTGCAGACCGCATGACCGGCAGCTGGGCCGGGGCCATGGGGCATACCCAGTTCATCCCGACATCCTATCTTGAATACGCGGTCGATTTCACCGGCGACGGGCGGCGCGACATCTGGTCTGAGGACCCGGGCGACGCACTCGCCTCCACAGCGGCCTATCTGTCGCGTTCCGGATGGACGCGCGGCCTGCCCTGGGGGGCCGAAGTCCGTCTGCCACCGGGTTTCAGCGCCGGCCTGTTGGGGCGTGGCAAGGGCAGGTCCGCCGCTGCGTGGGCAGGGCTGGGCGTTACCTCAGCCTCGGGGGGCGGACTTGCCTCGGGATCGATCATCGCCCCCAACGGGCTCGGCGGTCCGGCATTCCTGTTGACCAGCAATTTCAACGTCATCCTGCGCTACAACAATGCCGAAAACTACGCCATCGGCATCGGGCATCTGTCCGACAGGCTTGCCGGCGGCGCGCCGATCCGCGCCAGCTTCGGGCCTGACGCCACCGGCATGACAATCGCCGACCGTCAGGACCTGCAGCGCCGCCTGACCGCTGCCGGATTTGACACCGAAGGAGCGGACGGCGTGATCGGGACGAGGACGCGCGCCGCGATCAGCGCCTATCAGGCGAGCGCCGGTTTGCCGGTGACGGGTGAGCCGACGCTGGATTTGCTCCGCCGCCTGCGCTGAGCCCCTTTCGCGCCACCCCTGGCCCCGCTAGCCTTGCGCCAAACGCAGGAGACCAACATGACTGTCCATATCGGTGCCAAACCCGGCGACATCGCCGAAACCGTCCTTTTGCCCGGCGATCCCTATCGTGCCCGCTGGGCGGCGCAGACCTATCTGAATGACGTCGTGCTGGTGAACGAAGTGCGCGGCATGCTGGGCTATACGGGCACATGGAAGGGCCACCGCGTGACCATCCACGGGTCAGGCATGGGAATGCCGTCCATGTCGATCTATGCCAATGAGTTGATCCGCGATTATGGCGCGCAGACCCTGATCCGCATTGGAAGCGCGGGGGCGCTGCAAGATCACATGAAGGTCCGCGACGTCGTGCTGGCGATGACGGCATCGACCGCAGGGTCGCCCTCGCGCACGATCTTTCGCGAGCTGTCCTATGCCCCCTGCGCGGACTTCGGCCTGCTGTCGGCAGCACACACGGCCGCCCAATCGATGGGCGTGCCGATCCATGTCGGCGGCATCTTTTCGTCCGACACCTTTTACGACGAACGCCCGGACCTTGGCGCAGAACTGACACGCCATGGCACGCTCTGCGTCGAGATGGAGGCGGCGGAACTCTACACGCTCGCCGCCCGTTACGGGCGCAGGGCGCTGGCGGTGCTGACGATTTCGGACCACATCGTCACGGGTGAAGCGCTGCCCTCGGACCAGCGCGAGAAAAGTTTTGGCGCGATGGTCGAGGTGGCGCTGCAGGCGGCATTCGCATGACCCATCTTGCCCTCAGACCTTGGGTGCCGGCGCCCTGTGAGACGCGCGTTCAGGACATTGCTGCGGGCGTTTCCGCGCCGTCGACACAGGTCGCCGACCGGATCGAAGCGCTGATCGTCCAGAACCTGCAGATCCACGACCGCGACTGTTTCAACCTCAACCCCGCCACCAACGTCATGAACCCGGCAGCCGAGGCGGTTCTGGCGCGGGGACTTGGACAACGACCGAGCCTTGGTTACCCCGGCGACAAGTATGAAATGGGGCTGGAGGCGATCGAGGAAATCGAAGTCATCTGTGCCGAACTCGCGGCCGAGGTGTTCCAGGCGACGCATGCCGAAATCCGCGTCGGTTCCGGCGCGCTGGCCAACCTTTATGGCTTCATGGCGTTGGCACGGCCCGGCGATGCGATCATCGCCCCTTCGCCGGCGATCGGCGGGCATGTCACCCATCACGCCGGTGGGTCGGCCGGGATGTACGGTCTGGTGACGTACACGGCGCCTGTCGATGCCGACGGCTATACCATCGATCTGGCCGGGCTTCAGGCGTTGGCGCAGCGCGTGCGTCCGAAGATCATCACCGTCGGCGGCAGCCTCAACCTGTTCCCGCATCCGGTTGCCGAGATCCGCACGATTGCGGACGATGTCGGCGCAAAGGTGCTGTTCGACGCCGCCCATCAATGCGGCATGATCGCCGGTGGGGTGTTCCCCAATCCGCTGACCGAAGGCGCGCATCTGATGACGATGAGCACCTACAAATCCCTCGGCGGTCCCGCAGGCGGGCTGATCGTGACCAATGATGCGCAGATCGCCGAACGACTGGATGCCATCGCCTTTCCGGGCATGACCGCGAATTTCGACGCCTCCAAGTCAGCGGCACTGGCGCTGACGCTGCTGGACTGGCGCGACCATGGCACCGCTTATGCGCGGGCCATGGTGGACCTTGCCCAGGCACTTGCGCGAGAACTCGGCGCGCTTGGCTTGCCCGTCCATGCCGCCGACAGGGGGGCCACCCAGTCGCACCAGTTCGCCATCGCGGCGGCGGCGTTCGGCGGCGGGCACGCGGCGGCAAAAACACTGCGCCGCGCGGGGTTTCTTGCCTGCGGCATCGGGCTGCCGATCGCTGAGGTGGCGGGCGACATGAACGGGTTGCGCATCGGCACGCCGGAGCTTGTGCGCCGCGGGGTCACGCCTGCCGATGCCCCTGCCCTAGCAGCGTTGATTGCCGAAGGCCTGCGTTCAAATGCACCCGAAACAGTCGCGCCACGGACCGCAGCGCTTCGTGCGCGGTTTCAGGGGCTTCATTTCATCAGGCAGGGTTGACCCGACCGGTTCGGCCAAGTCTAGTGCCGCACCGCGGACAACACGAGATGACAATGCAGCAGCGACAGCTTGGAAAAGACGGCCCCCTGGTTTCGGCGATCGGGCTTGGCTGCTTGTCGTTTGGAGGACTTTTCGGCGCCACCACGCGCGAAGACTCCCTGCGCTGCCTGGATGCCGCCTGGGACCACGGCATCACGCTGTTCGACACGGCCAACATCTATGGCAGCGGGGTGTCCGAGGATGTCCTTGGCGAATGGCTGCGCACCCGTCGCCGCGCAGCGGTGGTCGCGACCAAGGCCGGCATCGTCGGTGGTCCCAACCGGCGCATCGACAATTCCGAAAGCTATCTGCGCGCCGAGCTTGAGGGGTCCCTGCGCCGGCTCGGGGTGGACCATGTCGCGCTGTTCTACATCCACCGCCACGAAGAGGCGCGCCCCATCGAAGAGGTGGTGACGACGCTGGCCGCCCTGATTGCCGAGGGCAAGATCGGCGGCTACGGCCTGTCGGAAATCGCGCCCTATACGTTGCGGCGCGCGCATGCGGTTCACCCTTGCCGCGCGGTGCAGAACGAATATTCGCTTTGGACACGGCAGCCGGAACTGGGGTTGATCCAGACCTGCACGGAACTCGGCACCGCGTTCGTGCCGTTTTCCCCGCTTGCGCGCGGTGCGCTGGGGCACACGATGCTGGACCCGTTCAGCCTGCCTGAAACCGAATTTCGCCGCCAGATCCCCCGCTTTGCACCCGAGAACTGGCCGCACAATCGCGCCAGGATCGAGGCGTTTCGTAGCTTTGCAGCGGGTCAGGGCGTGTCGCCCGCAGCATTGGCGCTGGCCTGGATTCTCGACCAGGGACCCCATCTGATCCCCATTCCCGGCACACGCATGGCCAGCCATGTACTGGACTGGATCGGCGCAGCCGGCATGGCGCTGACAGCAGAAAGCCGCGCGACGATTGCGCACCTGATGCCCGTAGGCTGGGCGTTCGGCGACCGCTACAGTCACGATCAGGCCGCGACGGTCGAACGCTATTGCTGACGCGGCCGTCGGCCGTCAGCTTGCCATGGCCAGCTCTGGCTCGGCGACCACGGGCCGCGCCTTCACCGGGGGGAACGCCGTCCGGTCAACCGGGTCGGTTTCGCGCGAAAGCTGCACAGGCGCCGTTCCGGCCCGTCTTGGTGCATGCTGGGTGGAATAGGCCGCAGGCATCCTGAGCACGGCATAAAGCCTGCCATCCTCGCCGTTCCGGTAAGGTTCGCCCAGGCGCGTCGCATCATAGCCAAGCTGGCGCAGCGCCCGCATGAGCGCCAGGGAAGACAGGCAGATCAACTCGTTGGCGCCATGGTCGATGGCGGTCGCCACCAGCCCGTCCACGATCTGGCGCAGGCATTCGCTTCGCTCGCGCTGCGTCGTCAGGGTGTCTGAAATCACCAGACGCGTGCATTCCCAGACCATCGGGCTGGCAATTTCCACCGACATCACATGCGCGGGGATGTGGGGCAACTTGCCGGAATAGGCGTCGCGCAGCATGTAGGTATGTTCGCCCCAGGTGGCCGTCGTTGCCATTGCGCGGGCGCCACCGACCACGCGGCCATCCTGCATCACCAATGAATAATGCGCGACCGGTGTGTCGTACTGGTCCATCTCCATTGTTTCGTTATGCGGGATCTCCCACTTCAGCTGATCGACAAAGACGTCCTTTCTCAGGCGCAGAAAGTCCCAGAAGGCAGGGCCGTGGCGGTGCAGACCGCAAAAGTCAAAACGAAGGTTGTACATGATAATCCCCATAGCCGCGGAAACAATCTGCCCGAAAATTCGGAAAAGTACTACCCCAGAAGTTGTATTGTGGTGCGAATGAGAGAAGAAAATGGCATAATTCGGACATTTAGGGCCGTATTGCGATCAATTAGTGCAAGTCTGTAATTCCGTTGCCTATCGTTATCGCTGATTGGTCGTCGCCAACTGTACGCCAGCGGGAAACAGTCCCGCCCGAACTTGCTTTATCAGGCTGATTCAGGGTTTTCGGCACAGGGGAGCGGGGGCAGTGATTCGCGCTTAAGTTGCGCGCAAAAACACCGGGCCATCATCATGTAGGCAGGGCCAGTTCAGGCGGTCGGGATATACGATCGCGCCCCCGTGCATGAGGGGCCGGGGGCGCAGGTTCAGACTTGCGTCAGAAGAGGCGCCGCGACGCCCCGATGGTCGCTGCCTGTGACACCGTGCGTGCCGACAGTTTGCGCTTGGCGCCGTTCAGGCGCGCTTTGACCGCACTTTCGGAAATGCCGATCGTGTCGGCGATCTGGCGCAGACGCATTCCGCGCGACAACAGACGAAGCGCCTCGATCTCTGCAGCGGTCAGGGCATGGTCCAGCGGCTGCACCTGGTCGGAATGCAGCAGCGTCAGAATGGAGGACAGCATATCAAGTTCGGGGCTCAGAAATTCCCGGTCGCCGCGAAAAAAGAAGCCGAAACTGCGGCGTCCGTGGTCCGTGGGCAGGTGCGCAGACGCAACCGCGCCATGCGTCAGACCAAACAATGCAGCGGTCGGGACCACGCCCATCGGGTCCGGCGTTTCAACCTCCGACACCCGCGCGATGCCGGTCCTTGCATAGACCCACTTCATCAAGGGGTCGTAGATCACAAGGCCATGTTTTGTGTAATGCTCCACCCAAGGATCGGGCAATTGATTCAATTCTTCGCTCGGGAAGGAAAAACCCACCCTTAGTGCTACGTAAAAGCCAGCTGGCGCCAGCATTCCTATCTGTTCGGTGAATTCTTGCAATCGTGTCATATTATCAAAGAAGTTGCCGAGCGAGGCAATGAGACATACCGTGCATGCCTAACGAATTACCCGGCCCGGTTGATTTTCCGCGCTGGCAGCAGCCTAGAGATGTATGATGGCGAAGGAAATGCGTAAAGTCGACGAGATGCGTGAGGTCCTTGGTCAACTCGGTGCGATCTGTGACACCGGGTTTGCGTTGGCGCTCCACATCCGGTTCACGCGATCCGCACTTCTGTATCGGACCTACGATCAGAAGTGGATCGAGCACTACAGTGAAAAGGGCTACTTTTTGTCCGACCCCGTCGTGCATTGGGGCCTGACGAACGAGGGGGCGGTCGACTGGCACGCCCTCAAGGCGCAGGATGCCGAAGGCGTCTTGTCCGATGCCCGCAAGTTCGGGCTGTTCAATGGTTGGAGCATGTCGGTCGGCCCTGCCACGTCGCGGACGATTTCCGGTCATACCAAGTCCGGGGCGCCCTTTACCGTCGATGAGCGGCGCAGGATCGGCACCCTGGTCACCCTGGCACATGACATGACCAATGACATCGACGCGATGACAGCTGACGAAATGGAGGCGCTGCGCGCGCTCTGACACGCGGTTTGCTACCTAGACGACGCGGTCGACCATCATGTGCTTGATCTCGGCGATAGCCTTGGCCGGGTTCAGTCCCTTGGGGCAGGTCTTTGCACAATTCATGATGGTGTGGCAGCGGTACAGCTTGAACGGATCTTCCAGCCCATCCAGGCGTTCTGGCGTCGCCTCGTCGCGGCTGTCGATGATCCAGCGATAGGCATGCAGCAATGCGGCGGGGCCAAGATACTTGTCCCCGTTCCACCAGTAACTCGGGCACGATGTCGAACAACACGCGCACATTACACATTCGTACAACCCATCAAGCTTGCTGCGGTCGTCAATCGATTGCCGCCACTCTTTTGCCGGCGCATTCGTTTTGGTCTCAAGCCATGGCATGATAGAGGCGTGCTGGGCGTAAAAGTGTGTCAAATCCGGGACGAGGTCCTTGATCACGGACAAATGAGGCAGCGGATAGATGCGAACGTCGCCTTTGACATCGTCCAAACCATAGATGCAGGCCAGCGTGTTGATCCCGTCGATATTCATCGCGCAGGACCCGCAAATGCCTTCGCGGCAAGACCGCCGGAA
>JANPKV010000077.1:0-2477 GCA_031426185.1 Rhodobacterales bacterium
CTATGAAGCGCACGCTAGGTGTCTGTTATTACCCCGAACATTGGCCCGAGGCGCAGTGGGCCGAAGATGCCGCACGCATGGCCAAGCTTGGCCTGACCTGGATACGCATCGGTGAATTCGCCTGGAGCCGGATGGAGCCGCAGCCCGGCCGGATGGACTGGGACTGGCTGGACCGCGCCATTGCCACCCTGGGTGCGGCGGGACTGAAGGTCGTCTTGGGCACGCCGACCGCGACGCCCCCGCGCTGGATGCTGGACCGGCATCCCGACATGCTTGCCCTCGACCGCAACGGCACGCCGCGCGGCTTCGGATCGCGACGGCACTACTGCTTTTCCCACCGGGGCTACCTTGCCGAATGCGCCCGGATCGTCGGACAGATGGCCGAACGCTATGGCCGCAATCCGCATGTCGGCGCATGGCAGACCGACAACGAATACGGCTGCCACGACACAACGATCAGCTATTCCAAGGCTGCCGAGGCGGGATTCCGCGACTGGCTGGCGCAGAAGTACCAGTCGCCGCAGGCGCTCAACCGCGCCTGGGGCAACGTCTTCTGGTCCATGGAATACGCAAGCTTTGACGACATCGCGCTGCCCCACCTGATGGTGACCGAAGGCAACCCGAGCCATCTGATGGATTTTCGCCGTTTTTCCAGTGATCAGGTAGTGGCGTTCAACAAGGTGCAGACCGACATCATTCGCCGCCATTCGCCCTATCCGATCGCGCATAACTACATGGGACAGGTGACCGAGTTCGACCATTTCAAGGTCGGCCTGGATCTGGAAATTGCATCATGGGATTCTTATCCCCTGGGATTTCTGTCCGATCGCATCCCCGCGACCCCTGAACACAAGCGCCGCTTCGCCCATCAGGGCGATCCCGATTTTCAGGCGTTTCACCATGACCTTTACCGTGCCGTCGGGCGCGGACGCTGGTGGATCATGGAACAACAGCCGGGCCCGGTGAACTGGGCGCCCTTCAACCCCGATCCCCTCCCCGGGATGGCGCGTTTGTGGGCATGGGAAGCCTTTGCGCACGGGGCCGAGGCGGTCTGCTACTTCCGCTGGCGGCAGGCGCCGTTTGCGCAGGAACAGATGCATGCCGGCCTGCTGCGCCCCGACAGCGTGGCCGCTCCGGCGCATGACGAGGCGGCACAGGTCGCGCGCGAACTCGCCGAGATGCCGGATGTCGATCTTGCCCCGGCAGATGTGGCCCTGGTCTTTGACTATGCGTCCGACTGGGCGTGGCAGATCCAGCCCCAGGGGCGTGGTTTCCATTATTTCTGGCTTGCATTCCAGATGTACAAAGGCCTGCGCCGTCTGGGATTGAACGTCGATATCCTGCCGCCGGATACCGCCGATCTATCGGCCTACAAGCTGGTTCTGGCACCTGGGCTCATGACCCTGTCAGCGCCGTTGAAATCGGCACTTGCGTCGTTCAAGGGGGCATCGCTGCTTGGGCCGCGCACCAATTCCAAAACACCGGACTTTGCCATCCCGGTTCCGTTGCCGCCCAATCTGCCCGGTCTGGACGCGACCATCATCCGTGTCGAAACACTGCCGCCCGACATGCCGGTCGAACTGACGGGCGGCGGCACCCTGCTGCACTGGCGCGAAAAGCTGGAAACATCCGCAACCGTGATCGAGGCGTCAACCGACGGTTGGCCCGCGCTGATCGCGGCCGGAGGGCTGAACTATCTGGCAGGCTGGCCGGATGACCAGACGCTTGCCCGTATCCTGACGCAGCTATGCGCCGCGCAAGGGATCGAGACCGACCCTCTGCCCGAAGGTCTGCGTCGCAGGGATACCGCGACCCGTCGGTTCTATTTCAACTACAACGCCGTACCTGCGGAATGGGGAGGCGCAACCATCCCGGCGGCCGGGGTTCACTGGACCACGCGCTAGTCGCCTTGACCCGGTCTTTCAAACCGTTTCAGCCAGTGGCTGATCCGCGGCGTGGTACCGATATCGAGCCGCGACCGGCTTTCCAGCACCGGGCGATTTTGCGACACCGACGGTGTGTCCTCGCGCAAAACGATGTAGATGCCGCTGCCGATGATCACGGCCGTCCCGATCGCAGTATGCAGATCAATGCTTTCGTCAAAAAAGAGCCACCCGTAAAGGGCGGCCCAGACGATCTGTGAATACTGCATCGGGGCCACCACGACCGCCGGGGCCACGCGGTAGGCCGCGATGACCGCCAGCGCGCCCAGCATGCCAAGGAACGCCATCACCGCTGTCAGGCCAAGATGCTCGACCGGCATCGGTTTATAGACGAAAGGCAGCGTCAGCCCCATTGCGAAAAAGCTGAGCATCATGGGATAAAGCATCAGCACTACCGACCGTTCCTCGGTCCCGATCTTGCGCACGATGACCGATGTCAGCGCCCCCGTGAACGACGCGCCCAAAGCCGCAAGATGGCCGATACCGATGGTGTCTCCGGCCTCGGGGCGCAACACCACGAGCACCCCGACCAGC
>JANPKV010000078.1:0-9169 GCA_031426185.1 Rhodobacterales bacterium
CCTGAACACCCTGATCTTCGAGATGGGCCGCCGAAAGGCCAGCAAGGGCCTTGCGACCCTGTGCATCGGCGGGGGCATGGGCGTCGCGATGTGCATCGAACGCTGAGGCTGCACCGGCAGCAATGTTTCGCACATGCAGCAGGGCGCGCAATATTGTTGCGCGCCTTTTGCTTCGTTGATAGTGAATCAGAATAATCAAGCACTTGAAGGGGGGAATCATGGGACGGGTTGCATTGGTCACAGGGGGATCGCGCGGCATAGGCGCGGCGATTTCCGTCGCATTGAAGGCGGCAGGTTATACCGTCGCCGCCAATTACGCCGGAAATGACGAGGCCGCTGCGGCGTTCACCAAGGCGTCTGGCATCAAGACCTACAAATGGTCGGTTGCCGACTACGATGCCTGCGCCGCGGGCATCAAGGCCGTCGAGGCCGATCTCGGGCCGGTCGACGTGCTGGTCAACAATGCCGGCATCACCCGTGACGCGATGTTCCACAAGATGACGCCACAGATGTGGAAAGAGGTGCTCGACACCAACCTTTCCGGGCTTTTCAACATGACCCACCCCCTGTGGTCGGGCATGCGCGACCGCAAGTTCGGGCGGGTGATCAGCATCAGCTCCATCAACGGACAAAAGGGGCAGGCCGGGCAGGTGAACTATTCCTCGTCCAAAGCCGGCGACCTGGGGTTCACCAAGGCCCTTGCGCTGGAAGGCGCGCGTGCGGGCATCACCGTGAACGCGATCTGCCCCGGCTATATCGGCACCGAAATGGTGCGGGCGATCGACGAAAAGGTGCTTGCCGAACGCATCCTGCCGCAAATCCCGGTCGGTCGCCTGGGTGAGCCGGAGGAAATCGCGCGGATCGTGGTGTTCCTGGCATCGGATGATGCGGGCTTTATCACCGGGTCGACAATCTCGGCGAATGGCGGGCAATTCGTCGTCTAAGGGCTAGGCGAGTTTCAGGGTAGGGGCCCGCCTTGCCGGGCCCTTATCTTTGGTCCGCACGGCGACTGGACGGGCACGAAAAGCATTCACACGGACAGTCAAATTCCTTCCATGGAGTTTGGGGGGAAGATGACTCGGAAAAGGGCCACCGGCATCGGGTTCTCGGCGGTGCTGATGTGGGCGCTGCTTGCGCTGTTCACAATCGGCTCCGCGCCGACGCCACCCTTTCTTCTGAACGCGCTTTGCTTTGCGATCGGCGGCACTCTGGGGTTGGTCTGGACGTTGCGTGGTCCGGGCCTTGGGGTGCTGAAGACAGTCCCGTGGCATGTCTATGTCTTGGGCACCCTCGGTCTTTTCGGCTATCACGCGCTTTACTTCACGGCCTTTCGCCTCGCGCCGTCGGCAGAAACCGGACTGATCGCCTATCTCTGGCCGCTGTTCATCGTGCTTTTGTCTGGCCTGCTGCCGGGAGAGCGTCTTGGGATGATGCACATCGTCGGAGCGCTGATGGCGTTTGCCGGGGCAGCGCTGATCGTGCTGTCACGCAGCAACGAGGCCGCCAGCTCAACCCTGGGCCTCGCGCTGGCATTCCTGTGCGCGCTGACCTGGGCGGCCTATTCGGTGTTGTCACGTCGCCTTGAGACGGTGCCGACCGAAACCGTCACGGTTTTCTGCCTTGCCACTGCGGGGTTGTCGCTGATGACCCATCTGGCGTTTGAGGACACGATATGGCCATCAGGTCCGCTTGCCTGGGCAGCCGTCGTCGCCTTGGGGATATTCCCGGTCGGAGCGGCCTTCTTCACCTGGGATATCGGGATGAAAAAGGGCGACATCCAGATGCTGGGGGTCGCTTCCTACGCGGCCCCCCTTTTGTCGACGCTGGCCTTGGTCGCTGCGGGCATAACGCCCGCATCGATTGCAATCATCGCCGCAGCAGTCTTGATCACATCAGGGGCTGCTTTGGCGGCGCGCGAAAGCGCAAGGCAGGCGAAATCAGCCTTGTGAAAGTCGGCCGATCTCTTCCTTTAGCCGCAACTTCTGCTTCTTCAACTCGGCGATCTTGAGATCGTCTGTTGCGGGGCTGCGCTGGGCCTGTTCGACGATCGCGGACAGATTTTCGTGCTTGCGGCGCAATTCCTGAAGATGCGAAGCGACAGTCATTGAAGTCCTCCTGCAATGGGTCTCACAACCACAAGTGGACCATAGTCAGACGCGCTTGTCACCAAAACTTCGCATCAAGTCGCCCGGACAATGTGCGGCAATTGCGTCAAGCTTGCCCAAATGCTGAAAGAATGTCCTTTCCGTCGCGCAGGACGGCATTGGCCTCGGGCGTATAGCTTTCGCGGTCGCCGTCATGCCGGTCACCGGCATGGATCACAAACGGCGAGAGCAGCCTGAAGGCCCCCCGTCCCCCTTTGCGCGCGCGCAAAAGGATGCGGCCCGCTGGTCGACCGGCGCGCGCGGCCAGCGGCAGGACGGCGCCACTACCCAGACGAGGCGCAAGTGCTGTCAGAACGTCCGGCAGGCTGTCGGCCCCGCAAATCAGCGTCAGCCACCCGCCGGGGCGCAACCGGGTTGCAGCGGCCGCAACCCAGTCGCCCAAAGGCAGTTCCGCCCGCAGCGCCGCATCGCGGCCCGGCATTGGCGACGCTGTGCCGCCGCGCGGATAATAGGGTGGATTGGCGATCACGTGATCGAAGGCGCGCCGCAGGATGCCGGGCATCTGGGACAGATCGCCGTCCACCACCTCCATCTCCATGCCATTGCGGCGGGCGTTGTCGCGCGCAAGGGCCGCGTAGTCAGATTGCAATTCCAGGCCGGTCAGCTGCAATCCGTGCACCCGCCAGCCCAGGCAAAGTGACGCAGCCCCCGCGCCGCAGCCAAGATCCAGCACCGTCTGGCCCGCCAGGGCAGGGCAGGCCGCCGCGAGCAAAACCGGGTCGGTCGCCGCGCGATATCCGGCCTTGGGCTGCCAAAGCCGCAAGCGCCCGCACAAAAATGCGTCATCGCTCAGTTGCTCAGGCAAAAACACCGCGGTCATTGCCCCAGGGGGATGTCGTTGTCGATCATCACCTGCCGCGCCATGAAATGGTCTTGGTCGCGGACCATCAACCGGCGGGGGAAAACACCGATGCCCCCCTCAAGGATGCTCATGTGGACGTCCAGAAGAAAGGTCGTTATACCCTCGCCGTCAAGCAGGGCCGTGGCAAAGGCGATGATTGTCGGATCGGTTGTGCGCAATAGCTCTTTCATCGGATTGAGTTAGCGCGGCAGTTCCTCCATTGTCGAGTGCCGCCACAGGAGCCGGCACCAAAACCAAGGGGATCACGGGTTGGACGTTGCGACAGACAAGCCGCAAGACAGGCTCGCGGACTGGCTGGCCGAGGATATGGCGGCGGTAAACCGGTTGATCCGTAACCGCATGGCGTCTGAAAACGCGCCCCGCATTCCCGAGGTGACGGCGCATCTAATCGATGCCGGTGGCAAACGTCTGCGCCCGCTGCTGACCCTGGCTGCTGCGCGGATGCTTGGATATGACGGCCCGTTTCACATCCATCTGGCGGCGACGGTGGAGTTCATCCACACCGCGACACTTTTGCATGATGACGTGGTCGACGAAAGCCAGCGCAGGCGGGGCCGCCCGACGGCCAATCTGCTTTGGGACAACAAATCCAGCGTGCTGGTCGGCGACTACCTCTTTGCCCGCAGCTTTCAGCTGATGGTCGAAACCGGATCGCTGCGGGTGCTGGATATCCTGTCCAATGCCTCTGCCACGATTGCCGAGGGCGAGGTGCTGCAACTGACCGCAGCCCGTGATCTTGGCACCGACGAGGACGTCTACCTTCAGGTCATACGCGGCAAGACGGCAGCCCTTTTTGCGGCGGCAACCGAAGTCGGCGGCGTGATTGCGGGCGCATCCGATGACCTGATCCGCCAGCTTGCCATTTTCGGCGATGCCTTGGGGATCGCGTTCCAGATCGCCGATGACCTTCTGGACTACGGCGGCGACGACGGCGCGATCGGCAAGAACACGGGCGATGATTTCCGCGAGGGCAAGCTGACGCTTCCGGTCATCAAGGCGGTGGCCAGGGCGACTGCCGAGGAACGGGCGTTCTGGGTACGCGTCATTGAAAAAGGCGACCAGCGCGACGGTGATCTGGCCCAGGCGCGCAACCTGATGCAGCGCCACGGGGCGCTGGAGGCCGCACGTCAGGACGCGCTGACCTGGGCCGCCGCTGCACGCCAGGCGCTGGCACATATGCCAGATCACCCACTGCGCGAGATGCTGGACGATCTGTCCTTGTATGTGGTTTCGCGGATCAGCTGATCCCGGCTTGCGGCGCGTCAAGCACCGGGCCCGCCGCAGTCCACCAGTAAGGCTGCGCCCTTGCGATGGCCCGGGCCGCGTTTTCGGCCCCCGCACGGGTCGCAAACAGCGCAAAGCAAGTGGCGCCCGATCCCGACATTCTGGACAACAACGCCCCGGGCTGCATCTCCAGATGCGCAAGGACGTGGCCGATCACCGGGGCAATCGAACGCGCCGGACCTTCAAGATCGTTGCGCATCGTGGCCAGCCATTCGGCCAGTGCAGGGGCGTCGCGCCAGTGGGGCAAAAAGTCGGGCATGGCAGGGTTTGTCTTGGCTTCCAATGCGCGAAAAACCTCCTGTGTGGAGACCGCCACCCTGGGATTGACCAAGGCGATGTAGGTTTCCGGCAACGGGCCAAGCCAATCCAGCGTTTCTCCGACACCGCGCATCCGTGCAGGGCGTGAGGCAAGGCAGACCGGAACATCCGCACCAAGGCTCAGCACCGCAGCGGCGTCGGGCGATGCCGGGCCGGCGTCGTTGGTCAGCCGCAAGATGGCGCGGATCGCGGCCGCAGCATCCGCCGATCCGCCGCCCAGCCCCGATGCGACGGGAAGGTTCTTTTGCAATGTGACGGCAAACCGCGCGCGCCCGCCAAAGCGTTGTACCGCACGCATCACCAGGTTGTCGTCGCCCGGCGGGACCTCATGGGCAAACGGACCTGTCAGGGTCAGCGAATGGGCAGGCGCCGGCCGCATGACAATCCGGTCGCCGACGCCGCAGAACACGACCAGACTGTCCAGCAGGTGATAGCCGTCGCCGCGCACGCCTGTGACATGCAGTGTCAGATTGATTTTTGAGGGCGCCGCCTCAGTTATCAACGACAACGGCATCATCCGCGTTCAGCGGCGGGGTACCTTCCTCTGCCATGACGGCATCAAGGCCGATCTCCAGCTTTTTGCGGATACGGGCAGCGTCTTTTTCGGTCGGGTCCAGCGACAGTGCGCGGTGCCACTGAAACTCCGCCTCGCGCACGCGACCGACGGCCCAATAGACATCGCCCAGATGGTCGGTCACGATCGGATCGACCGGTTCCAGCAGCGATGCACGCTCCATCGGAGCCAGGGCCTCTTCGTACCGCCCCATTCTGAACAGCGCCCACGCAAGACTGTCCACGATGTAACCGGATTCCGGCTCTGCCTCCACGGCGCGCTGGATCATGCCAAGCGCCTCTTCCAGATTGACGCCGCGATCAACGAAACTGTAGCCGATATAATTGAGCACCTGCGGCTGGTCGGGGTTCAGTTCCAGCGCCTTGCGAAAGTCCTTTTCTGCGGGGTCCCACATCGACTGGCGCTCGTAGCAGATGGCCCGACCGTAAAACAGGACCCAATGCCGTTCCTCGATCGCGGGCACAAGCGCTTGGGCTGCGTCATAGGCGGTCGTGCATTCGGCAAAACGCTCGGTCCGGCGCATCGCGTCGCCCAAGGAGGACTGCACGATGAAAAAACCGCCATGCGTTTCGGCCAGCGCCTTCAAGGCCGCGACCGCATCATCCTTGCGGTCGGCACGAAACATCGAATCTGCCCGACCGATCTCTGCGATCGGATAGGACGGATCATCCTTTGGGATCAGACCATAGGTTTCAGCCGCAAAATCATGCTGACCTTGTGATTCCAGCAAACTTGCGGCCAGCAACACCGCATCGGCGTGTTGCGGATTCAAGTGCATGGCGATGCGGGCATGCAGGTAGGTATAGCCCAGGGCCGCCTCACTCGACAAAGCGTTGGCCATGGTAAAGAACACCTCGGCCAGGCCATCCTTTGGCGACCGGATGGAATCGAACGGAACCGGCTCTCCCGCTGCGAGCCTTGCGCGCAAGGCGTCTGCCACGGGATCAGGTTCCTTGCCCAACCGGCTGTCGAGCAGCGCCAGCGCGTCGGCGTTGCGTTCAAGCTGGCTCAGGACCTGCGCATGGGCAAAGATACCGGTCTTGGTCAGCTGGATCGGTCCCGCCTCCTTGCCCGAAAGGATCGCATCGGCCCCTTCGAAATCGCCGGCAAGTCCCAACGCCAGCGCCTTGTGATAAAGACCGAACGCCTCCATTCCGGGCTTTTCGGCAATCGCATCGAACTCCTGCAAGGCGTCCGACATCCGCCCCGCGCCAATCTGCGCCCAGCCAGCCACAAGACGGTCCAACAGATCGCTCATCCGTCGTCCGTCAGCCTGCGCTGTGAGGATCGCGTCGTAATCCTCGCGCCCCGCTTCGGCGGCCAGAAGGGCAAAGTCGGAAATCTGGCTCTTTCCGCCAAGGGCGACCAGCTTCTTGGCCGCGTCTTCGGCAAGATCGACATCGCCAAGACCCATACGCGAGGAGACCAGACCTTCGAGCAGTTGGCGGTTCTGGGTATCAGCAACGAGCGCTCGGTCAAACCATTCCGACGCCGCGCGGTAGTCGCCATCCTGAACCGCAACGCGCGCTGCAAGATAGGCGCCCGCATCTTCGGCGGCTGCGGCAGATGCAACTTGAAGCGCCGGAGTCCCAAAAAACAGGGCCACCAAAACCAGAGAAAGTCGTGATCGTGGCATCAGGTTCCCCAAAACTCGGCAGTCCCGGCGGAAACTAGCTTTCCGAACCCCAACAAGCAATGCGACCGGCACAACTGGCCGCGCAACACCGTCGTTTCGGGCACACTACTGCGTGAACTGCTACATGTTCGGATAATTCGGGCCGCCGCCGCCCATCGGCGTGGTCCAGACGATGTTCTCGCTCGGGTCCTTGATGTCGCAGGTCTTGCAGTGAACGCAGTTCTGGAAATTGATCTGGAACCGCGCGTCCTGACCTTCGCCGATCACCTCGTAGACGCCCGCCGGGCAATAGCGCTGCGCGGGTTCGGCATATTCGGGCAGGTTGATCCCGATCGGAACAGACGGGTCTTTCAGGACCAGATGCGACGGCTGCGCCTCGTCATGGTTGGTAAAGCTGTAGGCGACATTGGTCAGCCGGTCGAACGACAGCACACCATCGGGTTTGGGATAGGTGATGACCGGAAAGTCCTTGGCCTTGCCCGTCGCTTTCGCGTCGGATTTGCCGTGCTTCAGCGTGCCGAACACCGTGAACCCAAGCGTGTTCGCCCACATGTCCGCGCCGCCGCCCAACATCGATGCCAATAGCCCGTAACGCGACCAGAGCGGCTTGACGTTGCGCACCTTTTTCAGGTCGCGCCCGATTGCCCCGCCGCGAACATCGGTCTCATATGCGGTCAGCTCATCCCCCGAACGCCCGGCCGAAATCGCCGCATGAGCAGCCTCGGCTGCGGCCTTGCCCGACAGCATGGCATTATGGTTGCCCTTGATGCGCGGCACGTTCACGAGGCCTGCCGTACATCCAAGCAACGCCACGCCGGGTGCCACCATCTTGGGGATCGACTGCCAGCCGCCTTCGGCAATCGCACGCGCACCATAGGCGAT
Organism: Rhodobacterales bacterium; assembly: GCA_031426185.1. Taxonomy (GTDB): domain Bacteria; phylum Pseudomonadota; class Alphaproteobacteria; order Rhodobacterales; family Rhodobacteraceae; genus JAJNPS01. The sequence continues at coordinate 7,722 of JANPKV010000078.1, forward strand.
GCGTTTTCCACCCTGCAGAAGGTCGGCCACCATCGGATGATGCTTGAACCGCTGAAATTCCATGTAGGGGTACACATGCGGATTCTCGTAATTCAGATGCACGACGAAACCGACATAGACCTGATTGTTTTCAAGGTGATAGATAAAGGACCCACCACCTGCATTCTTGCCCAGCGGCCAGCCCATCGTATGGGTGACGGTGCCGGGACGGTGCTTGGCGGGATCGATCTCCCAGATTTCCTTCATGCCAAGGCCGAACTTCTGCGGGTCACGGCCATTGGACAGGTCGTATTTCCCGATCACCTGCTTGGCGAGACTGCCGCGCACGCCCTCGCCCAGGAAAACGTATTTGCCGCGCAGCTCCATGCCCGGTTCATAGTTCGGTCCCGGCTCGCGCGTTTGCGGGTCACGCCCGAACTCGCCCGCGACGACTCCTGCGACGCGGTCACCCTCAAAGACAAGCTCACTGCAGGCCATGCCGGCAAAGATCTCGACGCCAAGGCCCTCCGCCACCCCGGCGAGCCAGCGGCACACATTGCCCATCGACACGATGTAGTTGCCATGGTTCGTCATCAAGGGCGGCATCGGCCAGTTCGGGATGCGAATCTTCCCGGCCTCGCCAAGCACATAAAAGTTGTCGTGCGTGACAGGGACCTTGATCGGCGCATCCATGTTCCGCCAGTCGGGCAGCAAGGCATCAAGGCCGGACGGATCCAGAACCGCCCCCGAAAGGATGTGCGCCCCGACCTCGGACCCCTTTTCAAGCACCACAACCGACCGGTCGGGATCTAGCTGCTTCAGCCGGATGGCGGCAGACAAGCCTGCCGGTCCTGCACCCACGATCACGACATCGTATTCCATGGATTCGCGGTGAATTTCTGTCGTCATTGTCGGGTCTTTCCCAAGAGAGGTCATCAGACAGCACAGCAGGCAGGCGCACCGTCAATGCCCCAGCTACGCGCCTGCGTCAATTGTGACCAGACGTCTCGCCAGGTCCGGCACCGCGCTGCGCGAGGACCGGACCGTCGCCGGATGCTTTGGTCCATTGGGCTTGCAATTGCCCGCCTGAACGGGTCAGTTGGTGGCAACACCCCAGGCCATGGCTCTTTCCGCAAGAGCTGTGGCTTCGCTTTTGACGTGGAAGGCCCATGGAAAAGATACCGATGACGCGCGGCGGTTTCGTCGCACTGGACGAAGAACTCAAGGTCCTGAAATCGATCGAGCGCCCGGCCGTGATCCGCGCGATTTCCGAGGCGCGCGAACACGGCGACCTGTCGGAAAACGCCGAGTATCACGCCGCCCGTGAGAAACAGAGTTTTATCGAAGGTCGCATCAAAGAGCTTGAGGGCATTTTGTCGCTGGCCGAGGTCATCGACCCGACCAAGTTCACGGGGTCCGTCAAGTTCGGCGCGACGGTCAAGCTGGCCGATGAGGACAGCGGCGACGAA
>JANPKV010000079.1:0-11579 GCA_031426185.1 Rhodobacterales bacterium
GGTGGGCGATAACGGATTTGAACCGCTGACATCTTCGATGTGAACGAAGCGCTCTACCGCTGAGCTAATCGCCCGTAACCCATCCTCGGTGGCGGCGCTTTTAGTCGTCATCCCCGCTGGCTGCAAGGCCCTTTTGCCCCGACGTGGAGCTTCCCTGACGCAGTTTCAGCGTCATGATCGCGGTCCCGTCCTTGGCGTCGGATTTCACCACGCGGACCTTGCCAAAGCCCGGCAAATTCAGTTCATCGCCGCGCGCCAGTGCCTGGCCGATGCCCGACAATGTGGCCTCAACCATGTCCTTGACGCCCTTCTTTTTCGCCCCGGTGGCCTTGACCACCTGGTCGACGAGCATCCGCAACTTGAAGCTTTCTCCCTTTGGCTGGACGCGTGTTTTGACCTGGGCCACGGGCGTCTGAGGTGCAGCGGCTGGCGACGGTGTCGGCGCGACGGGCTGGCTCTTTGCGACGGCGGGCGCTTTGACGGCGGCCGTGCCGGGGGCCTTTGCGGCTGGCTTGGCCGGGGACTTGGCCGGGGCCTTGGCCGCAGGTTTTTTCGGCGCCGAGGACGGCTTGGGGGTCGCGGTTTTCGTAGCGGCTTTTGCGCCCGTCAATCCGGCTGCGGGTGCGCGGGCCGCTGTGGACGGGACTTTTGCCGGCTGGGTCCGCGCGGTGCGCCGCACCGGTGTTTTTGTTTCCGTCATATTGCGCCACTTTCCGTGCTGACTGTTTGATGTCAGGAAACAGCTTACGGTGTGCAGTTCCATCGCACCACGAATATTTTTTTCGCCCACAGGGTTTGCATTTCATGGATCAATGCGGGTGCAAATCGCCCACGGAAATCAATCATCGGGCGACCCTGCTTCATAATTCGCCACATGAACCACGTTTGGGGGGTGTAAAGGTCCCCTTCGCTCCGCTTTTCCTTGACGTGGTGCGGCATGGTGACGTTTTCTCAGGGGGTCTGCCGGGCCTGCCACCCGGACATCAAGACGCGCACCCGGAATGTCCGGGCCATCTCGGGGGAGGGACAACATCATGAAAAAATTGCTTGCGGGGGCAGCCAGCATCGTTTTGCTAGGCGCCACCACGGCCTATGCGGGCGGGATGGCGGAACCGGTGATGGACGCAACGGTCGTCGAGGCTGCGACCTCATCGGCGTCCCAGCAGATCATCATTCCGCTGCTGCTTTTGCTGGTGCTGCTCGCGGCAGCCTCGGCACCGGACGGATCGCCGATCTGACCCCGATCCCGCGCTGCAAGAACACTGCAAACGGTGGCGTCGGTTGCCGCACCGTTCTTGCGTGGTGTGTGCCATTTGTGCGCCAGAGTGCATGATTGTTGGCAATAAGATTGACAGATGTGGCGGTAGCAAGAAGGATCAAGTGGTTCACGACGTGTTGCCCAGACTGCAACAACGATTCCAAGCCGCTTCACCTCACCATCGGCTTGGATCCGAGTGCTTCGCGTCTGACGTCATATGAAAGGAAAAACTTATGAAGAAAATCCTGCTTCTCTCTTCGGCGCTCGTGCTTTCGGCATCGGTGTCGGCCTATGCCGGTGGCATGGCTGAGCCTGTCATGGAGCCTGAAGTTGTCGAGGCTGCGACCTCGTCCTCTGCACCGGGCATCGTGGTTGCCTTGCTGTTGCTCGTGATCATCGCGGCAGCTGCTTCGGGCGGCGGTGGTGGCGGCGCGTAAGCGTCACCCTAGGCGCAAGATTGAATGCCGGGTCGCCACAAGCGGCCCGGTTTTTCTTTGCCTGACGCCGTTCATGCATCCTGACGTTTAGAATTGGTCAAAGTCGGGTCTGAGTGCGAAAACCACAGCCCGGAATAGAAAAGGCGCGCCGAGGCGCGCCCTTATACTGATACCGCTGGCCTAAATCGTGGGCCTAGTGGGCCGTCTGGGCGGGCGGCACAAGGGATGCGGCGCGCGCTGCGGCGGCTGCCTCTTCGGCCAGTTCATCCCATTCGATGGGCTCGGGCTGACGCACCAGCGCCTGTGCCAGAACTTCGCGGACATTGCTGACGGGAATGATCGTCATGCCCTTGGTCACGTTGTCAGGAATCTCTGTCAGATCCTTGGCGTTTTCCTCGGGGATGAAGACGGTCTTTATCCCGCCGCGCAATGCCGCAAGCAGCTTTTCCTTCAATCCGCCGATGGGCATCGCATTGCCGCGCAACGAAACCTCGCCCGTCATCGCGATGTCCTTGCGCACGGGTATTCCCGTCAGCACCGACACGATGGCCGTGACCATCGCGAGGCCCGCCGAAGGTCCGTCCTTGGGGGTCGCCCCGTCCGGCACGTGGACGTGGATGTCCATCGTCTCGAATTTCGGCGGCTTGATCCCCAGCGACGGGCTGATCGAGCGGACATAGCTTGACGCGGCGTCGATGGACTCCTTCATCACGTCGCCCAGCTTGCCGGTGGTCTTCATCCGACCCTTGCCCGGCAGGCGCAGGGCTTCGATCTGCAACAGATCGCCGCCGACGGATGTCCAGGCCAGCCCCGTGACGACGCCGACCTGATCCTCTTTCTCGGCCAGGCCATAGCGGTGCCGCTTGACCCCAAGGAAGGATTCCAGGTTGTCCGTCGTGACCTCGACCGACTTGACCTTCTTGCCGACGATCTGCGTGACCGCCTTGCGCGCAAGCTTTGCGATCTCGCGCTCCAGGTTCCGCACGCCCGCTTCGCGCGTGTAGGTGCGGATCATCTCCTGCAGGGCGTCGTCGCTGATCGTGAACTCACCCTTTTTCAGACCGTGCCCGGTCGTCTGCTTGTCGATCAGGTGGCCCTTGGCGATCTCGCGCTTTTCGTCCTCGGTGTAGCCGGCCAGCGGGATGATCTCCATCCGGTCCATCAAGGGACCCGGCATGTTGTAGGAGTTCGCCGTGGTGATGAACATCACGTTGGACAGATCGTATTCCACCTCAAGATAGTGGTCCACGAACGTGTTGTTCTGTTCCGGGTCCAACACCTCAAGCAGCGCCGAAGCCGGGTCGCCCCGGAAGTCCTGACCCATCTTGTCGATCTCGTCGAGCAAGATCAGCGGGTTCGTCGTCTTGGCCTTTTTCAGGTTCTGGATGATCTTGCCAGGCATGGAGCCGATATAGGTCCGCCGGTGACCCCGGATTTCGGATTCGTCGCGCACACCGCCAAGGCTGATGCGGATGAACTCACGCCCCGTGGCCTTGGCGACCGACCGGCCAAGAGAGGTCTTGCCGACGCCCGGAGGGCCGACGAGGCACAGGATCGGGCCCTTCAGCTTGGTCGAACGGGCCTGCACGGCCAGATATTCGACGATCCGCTCCTTGACCTTTTCCAGACCATAGTGGTCGGCATCCAATACCTTTTGCGCGGCCCCGAGGTCCTTTTTGACCTTGGATTTGGTGCCCCACGGCACACCCAGAAGCCAGTCGAGATAGTTGCGCACGACGGTCGCCTCGGCGCTCATCGGCGACATGCTTTTCAGCTTTTTGAGTTCCGCATCCGCCTTTTCGCGGGCTTCTTTGGACAGCGCGGTCTTGGCGATGCGTGCCTCCAGCTCGGCGACCTCGTTCTGGCCTTCCTCGCCGTCGCCAAGCTCCTTCTGAATGGCTTTCATCTGCTCGTTCAGATAGTACTCGCGCTGGGTCCGCTCCATCTGGCTTTTGACGCGGGTCTTGATCTTTTTCTCCACCTGCAGCACGGACATTTCGCCCTGCATGTGGCCATAGACCTTTTCCAGACGCTCGGCGACGTCCAGCGTCTCCAGCAGTTCCTGCTTCAGGCTGACATCGATCCCCAGATGGCCGGCAGCAAGGTCGGCCAGGCGCTGCGGATCGCGGGTTTCCGAAACGGCCGCCAGGGCTTCTTCGGGGATGTTCTTCTTGACCTTGGAATAGCGCTCGAACTCGTCGCTGACCGCGCGCACCATCGCCTCGACAGATGCAGCATCGCCTGGCGTTTCCGTCAGACGTTTGGCCCCTGCCTCGAAGAAGACGGGGTTTTCGATGAAATGGGTGATGCGCACGCGCGCCTTGCCTTCGACCAGCACTTTGACCGTGCCATCAGGCAATTTCAGCAGCTGCAGCACATTGGCCAGCACGCCCACACGGTAGATGCCGTCGGCGGCAGGGTCGTCGATTGACGGGTCGATCTGGCTGGACAGCAGGATCTGCTTGTCATCGGCCATCACTTCTTCCAGCGCCCGCACCGACTTTTCACGCCCGACGAACAGGGGCACGATCATGTGCGGGAAAACCACGATGTCGCGCAGCGGCAACACAGGGTAGCTGGGGGACAGGTTCTCGGTCATAGTCTATCCTTCTTTGCGGCAGACAGTACGGGTCCCGCTCATCGGCAACCCCCGCCGTCTCCATTCGGATCAGGATGGTTAACCTGTGCTCCCGCAGTTGGGGTTTCAAGCGGCCTGACACACAATAGTTTGCCCTGACGAGGATGCATCTGCAAGCCGGGAATAGGTCTCATTTTTCCGGCAAGTCGCGGCAGCTGCCTTGCGCGCCCGAAAACGGCGGCCCGTCGCCCTGCCCCGGCACATATGTCGCAACCGACCAAACGGGCCGGATCGCTCAACATTTGCCATCCCGCCTGCCATGGCCAATCGGTTCGAGCCACCCTAGCGCGGGTCGATATCCCCAAGCGCGCGCGTCGCGTGAAATGTTGTCACAAAGCTTGCCAGCCGCCCTGCCCCGATGGCGTCGCGCAGGCCCTGCATCAGGACCTGATAGTAATGCAGGTTGTGCCAGGTCAGCAGCATCGAGGCGATGATTTCCTGCGCGCGCAGGACGTGGTGCAGGTAGGCGCGCGAATATCCCGTGCAGCAAGGACAGGTGCAGGTCTCGTCCAACGGGCGCGGGTCGTCCTGGTGACGCGCATTGCGCAGGTTGACCTGACCGCGATGGGTCCAGGCCTGTCCCGTGCGTCCGGATCGTGACGGCAGCACGCAATCCATCATGTCGACACCGCGCTCCACCGCGCCCACGATGTCATCAGGCTTGCCCACGCCCATCAGATACCGAGGTTTGTCCTCGGGCAGCATGTCGGTCGCATAATCCAGCACGCCGAACATCGCCTCCTGACCCTCGCCGACGGCCAGACCGCCCAAGGCATAACCGTCAAAGCCGATGGCTTTGAGCGCAGAGGCCGATTCCTCGCGAAGCGCGGGGGTCACGCCGCCTTGCATGATCCCGAACAGCGCATGTCCCGGACGGTCGCCGAACGCATCGCGCGACCTTTGCGCCCACCGCATCGACAGGCGCATGGCGCGGGCCACCTCGTCATCGGTCGCAGGCAGCGCCGGGCATTCGTCGAACGCCATCACGATGTCGGATCCAAGCAGTTTCTGGATCTCCATGCTCCGTTCGGGCGAAAGCATGTGCTTTGATCCGTCGATATGGCTGGAAAACCGCACACCTTCCTCGGTCAGCTTGCGCAGTGCCGCCAGCGACATCACCTGAAAGCCGCCACTGTCGGTCAGGATCGGCCCAGACCAGTTCATGAACCGGTGCAGGCCACCCAGGGCGGCAATCCGCTCTGCCGTCGGGCGCAGCATCAGATGGTAGGTGTTGCCAAGCAGGATGTCCGCGCCCGTCGCGCGCACGCTGTCGGGCAGCATTGCCTTGACCGTCGCCGCCGTGCCGACCGGCATGAAGGCAGGCGTGCGGATCTTTCCGCGGGGGGTGGATATCACGCCGAGGCGCGCCTTGCCGTCCTGCGCCATGCGCTCAAAAGCAAAGGCCTGCGTCATTGCGGTGCGTCCCATTTGATCAGTTCGCCGTCTTCTGCGTCAAATCGCACCGAATGCCAAGAAGGCCTTCGCCACACCGATTTTTCCGTATTGACCTTTCCAGAGTCTCGTCTATGTGTGCGAATGAACGTTCATTCAATAGCTTTCGGGCGCAAAATCCTTATGGAAACTGGTTCAGCACTTCATTTGCCCGCGCATGACACCCGCATCGCCGAGATCCTTGGCTTGGTGCGCAAAGCCTTTGTCGAGAAAGGCTTCGACGGCGCGTCGATGCAGGACCTGGCGCGCAGCGCAGGCATGAGCGTCGGGAACTTCTATCGCTACTTTCCATCCAAGGATGCCATCGTCGAGGCTTTGGTGGCCTGGGACATGGACGAGATCGACCAGGAATTTGCCCGTATCCTGCAGGCACCTGACCCGATGGCTGTGTTGCGCCTCGTGCTGGCAGAGCATGTGATGGACAGCAGGTGCGACGATGATGGCGCGCTGTGGACCGAGATCTGTGCCGCCGCCAAGCGCAAACCCCGCATCGCCGAGGTTTCCGCCCGGATGGAAAGCGCCATCGTTGACCGGCTTGTCAGCGTGTTCCAGTTGGCAAGCCAGAACACCGACCCTGCGCGCAAGCAGGTCTTTGTGACCGAAGCGCGGATGCTGGTCTTGCTGGTCAAGGCCAGCAAGATCCACAGCCTGGACGTCCCCGAAGACGACACCAATCTGAAACTGCGTGTGCAGCGTACCATTCATGACATCTTGAATTCCCTTTTCGAGGACCGACCCCCGTGCTGAATTTGACTCATTATCGCCGCTTGATTTTGACCGCAGCCGTGATTGCCTTTGCAGGCACCGGCGCACCCGCGATGGCACAAGAGGCAGCCCCGTCCGAGACCACGACCGAAGACGTCGCCGCCGCGCTTCCCGCGATCACGGTGACCACGGTGTCCACATCGCGGATGCAGGACCGGGTCCTGGCCTCTGGCCTGATCGGCCCGGTTGAACGCGTTCAGGTGCAGCCCCTGATCGAAGGCCAGCCGATCGAAACACTTGAGGCCGACGTCGGGGACATGGTGGCCAAGGACCAGGTTCTGGCCCGCCTGTCCAAGACCTCGCTTGACCTGCAGGAAAGCCAGTTCCTGGCCTCCATGGCCTCGGCGCGCGCAACGATCGCGCAGGCCGAAGCATCGAAGGTTGACGCCGAAGCCTCGGCCGCCGAAGCACGGCGCGTCGCGGAACGGACGGCCAAGCTGCGCCAGCAAGGCTCCGCCACGCAGGCCGCCCAGGACACCGCGCAGGCCGCGTCGATCTCGGCCGCCGCTCGGGTTGCGGTCGCGGTCCAGACGCTGGAGGCCGCACGCGCCCAATTGTCCCTCGCCGAAGCGCAGCTCGACAATATCAAGCTGCAGTTGGCGCGGACCGAAATCCGCAGCCCCGTCGCCGGCGAAGTGCTGCAGCGCAACGCCCTTGTCGGCAGCATCGCAACTGCTGCGGGGGATCCGATGTTCGTGATCATGAAGGATGGCGCGCTGGAGGTTCGGGCCGATGTTGCCGAAGCTGACCTTCTCAAGATCGAAAAAGGCCAAAAGGCCGAGCTGCGCTTTGGCGATGGCGAAACCGTGTTTTCGGGGACGGTCCGTCTGGTAGAGCCAGACATCGACCTGACGACCCGCCAGGGCAGCGCGCGCATCACCCTCGACACGCCCGACGCCTTGCGGTCAGGCATGTTCATGAACGCGGAGATCGTCGTCGCCGAACGCGACACCAAAGCCGTGCCGTTGACCGCGATCAGCGCGACGGCCGAGGGGGCCCGCGTCATGCGCGTCAAGGATGGCAATGTCGAGGCCGTGATCGTCAAGACGGGCATCCGCCAGGGCAATCTGATCGAGGTGGTCGAAGGGTTGGACGAAGGCGACCTGGTGGTGAAAAAGGCGGGCGCGTTCGTGCGGCCGGGCGATGTGATCAAGCCAGTGCTTGATGACACACCGGTGAACTGAGGAGCATGACATGATGAACTTTTCAGCCTGGTCGATCCGCAATCCGGTTGCGCCGCTTTTGGCGTTCTTCATGCTCATGGTGCTGGGCTGGCAAAGCTTCAACGCGCTGCCGATCACGCGTTTTCCCAATATCGACGTGCCGCTTGTGGCGGTGACGGTGACCCAGTCCGGTGCCGCCCCGGCCGAGATGGAGACCCAGATCACCAAGGAAATCGAAGATGCCGTTGCCGGCCTGACCGGGGCCAAGAACGTCAACTCTTCGGTGACCGACGGCGTGTCGACCACGGTCGTCGAGTTTCGCATGGAAGTGCCGACCGAACGGGCGGTGCAAGACGTCAAGGACGCCATCGACCAGATCCGCGGCGATCTGCCGGGCAGCATCGACGCCCCGGTCGTGACCAAGATCGACATCGAGGGTCAGGCGATCATGACCTATGCCGTCACCTCTCCGGGCAAGACCCTGGAGGAGCTGTCGTGGTTCGTGGATGACAGCGTCACCCGCGCGCTGCAGGGGCGGCCCGGGATCGGCCGTGTCAGCCGGTTCGGCGGCGCGGAGCGCGAAATCCAGATCGATCTGGACCTCGCCCGGCTCAACAGCCTTGGCATCACCGCGCAAGAGGTCAGCCAGCAACTGAGTTCGACCAACATCAACCTCGGCTCGGGCACCGCAGAGCTGGGCAATTCCGAACAGGCGATCCGCACGCTGGGCGATCAGGCGACGGTCGACTCGCTGCGCACCATGACGATTGCCTTGCCGTCGGGACGCAATGTCCGCCTGTCCGAACTTGGCACCATCACCGACACCTACGAGGATCTGAAATCCTTTACCCGCTACAATGGCGACCAGATCGTCTCGTTCGCCGTTTTCCGGGCCAAAGGCGCGTCCGAAGTCAGCGTCGCGGAACTGTCGGAAACCACGGTGGCCGAGCTTCGCAAAGCCAATCCCGACATCGAGATCAAACTGATCGATGACACGGTGTTCTACACCTATGGCAACTACGAGGCCGCGATCCACACCCTGCTCGAAGGCGCGTTGCTGGCGGTGATCGTGGTGCTGATCTTCCTGAAGAACTGGCGCGCCACGCTGATTTCGGCCATTGCGCTGCCGCTGTCGGCGGTGCCCACGTTCTATGTGATGGATCTGTTGGGCTTTTCGCTCAATCTGGTGTCGTTCCTTGCGCTGACGCTGGCGACCGGCATCCTGGTCGATGACGCCATCGTGGAGATCGAGAACATCCAGCGACACATCCGGATGGGCAAGACCCCTTACCGCGCCGCCATCGAGGCCGCGGACGAGATCGGCCTTGCCGTCATCGCGACCACCTTCACCATCGTCGCGGTCTTTGTGCCGGTCAGCTTCATGCCCGGTATTCCGGGCCAGTATTTCCGACAATTCGGGATGACCGTCGCGATATCGGTGCTGTTCTCGCTGCTGGTCGCGCGCCTGATCACGCCGATGATGGCGGCCTATCTGATGCGCCAGAAAGACGGCGACGAGACCCATACCGGCGACGGCCCCATCATGCGCGGCTATCTTTGGTTCGTGAAGGCCACGACCAAGGTCTGGAAAGTGCCGGGCATCAAGATGCACTTCGGCAACTATTACGTGACGCTGGTTGTCGCCATCATCCTGGTCGGCATCTCCATCTTCTTCATGTTCAGGGTTCCGGGCAGCCTGTTCCCGCCAGAAGATGTCAGCCGCGTCAGCATTTCCGTCGAACTGCCGCCAGGCTCCAGCCTTGACAGCACGGACGCGACCACCGACCTCATGCGCCAGCGCATCGAAGGCATCGACGGCGTGAAATCGGTGCTGATCGTCGGCGGTGCCACACCCACCGGCGACCGCGATATCCGTCGCGCCAGCGTCTCGGTCATGCTGGATCGTCTCGACAACGATCTGGTGCGCAAATTCTCCGACCTTGGCCAGCAGATCCCGGTGGTGAACCAGATCCTGCCGGTCGCCCCGCTCAAGGGCCGCATCCGACCCCAGAACGAGATCGAGACCGAAATCTTTCAGGCAATCGCCGACATCCCCGATGTCCGCGTCTTCAAGCTGAACGACCGGGGCGAACGCGACCTCAGCTTTTCGATCCTGTCATCGGACGAGGCGGACCTGAACAAGGCAGTGCAGCAGCTTGAGGCTGCCCTGTCTGGCGATCCCCTGTTGGCGAACGTCGCGACCGAAGGCGCCTTGCCGCGTCCGGAAATCCAGATCACGCCGCGCCCCGAAGAAGCCGCGCGCCTTGGCGTCACGACCGCGCAGATCGCCTCTATCGTGCGAATTGCGACGATCGGCGATGTCGAGGCATCCCTGGCAAAGATCTCGCTCGACAACCGCCTGATCCCGGTCCGCGTCCAGATTGCCGATACCGCGTTCACCGACATCGCGCGCATTGCGGCATTGCGCGTGACGACCTCGACCGGAACCTCGGTGCCCCTGTCCGCCGTGGCCGACATCGCGCTGAGCGAAGGGCCAAGCGTGGTCAACCGCCTGAACCGAGAACGGCTTGCCACCATCGGGGCCAGCCTGCCCCTTGGCGTTGCTCTGGACAGCGCCAGCGCGCGGTTCAACGAGATTGTCGCGACCGTGGACCTGCCGCCGACCGTGCGTGTCGCCCCCTCGGGCGACGCCGAAATCCAGGGGGAATTGGTCGGCAGTTTCGTCAATGCCATGATCATGGGTCTGATGCTGGTGCTGGCGGTGCTGATCTTGCTGTTCAAGTCGGTCATCCAGCCCTTCACCATCCTCTTTTCGTTGCCGCTGGCCATTGGCGGCGTCGCGGCGGCGCTGATCTTTACCAGCAACCCGGTCTCCATGCCGGTGCTGATCGGGATCCTGATGCTGATGGGGATCGTGACCAAGAACGCCATCCTGTTGGTGGACTTTGCCATCGAGATGCGGATCCGCGGGATGGACCGCCTGGCGGCCATCGTCGAGGCCGGCCACAAGCGTGCGCGCCCCATCGTGATGACCTCCATCGCGATGTCGGCAGGCATGCTGCCATCCGCGCTTGGCGTCGGCGAAGGCGGGGCGTTTCGCGCGCCCATGGCCATCGCGGTGATCGGCGGCATCATCGTGTCGACCGTCCTCAGCCTGGTCGTGGTGCCCTCGTTCTTTCTGATCATGGATGACGTCTCGCGCGTCCTGGCTTGGGTCTTTTCGCGGATGGTCGGCAAGAAGGAAGACGAACCCGAAGCGCCGTCGGCCGAGGTTCTGGCGGAACGGATTGCTGCGCGCGATGACGACGTGTCCTTGCTGAACGCGCGGATCAGTGAGCTGGAAGACCGGCTCAACACCCGACGCGGACCCCCGGCGACCTTGCACGTCGCCGAATGAGGATGGTCTGATCCGGCGGCGGTGCTGCCCTGCAACAGGCGGGACCCTGCGCTTCTTCGCGGTCCCTTGCGGTCGTAGCCCTGCGGGAGCGAACCGGCATCCAAACGTCGCTTTCATGCGCCTCTTTTCCGCGGCCGCGTCCTAGCCTCGAGCGGCACAGACAAAGGCCGCGCTTATGTCGAATGATCCCCTTCTGCAGCCCTATCAGCTCAAGCACCTGACCTTGCGCAACCGGATCATGACCACCAGCCATGAGCCCGCCTACCCCGAAGACGGCATGCCCAAGGACCGCTACCGGCTGTACCATCTGGAACGCGCCCGCGCCGGGGTCGCCCTTACGATGACGGCAGGCTCGGCCGCGGTCTCCAAGGACAGCCCGCCCGTCTTCAACAACATCCTCGCCTACAAGGACGAGGTGGTGCCGTGGATGAAGCGGCTGGCCGATGACTGCCATGCGGCGGGGGCTGCGGTGATGATCCAGCTGACCCATCTCGGCCGCCGCACCCGC
>JANPKV010000080.1:0-4442 GCA_031426185.1 Rhodobacterales bacterium
GCCGTCTTCGGTATAGACGCGCTGGACGGCAAAACCCTGCGCGGGGTTCAGGCGGTGGTAATAGCTTTCCTCAAGGTAGGTCATGCGGGGAAAGTCATCCTCGTCATGGCGGTGGCTGGGATAGCTGGACCAGTTGCCTGCGGGGGTGAACACTTCGGTCACCAACAGGCTGTCGGCCACGTCGCGGCCTTCCATCGCAATGTTGTTGATATGGCGGGTATTGGCGCCGGTGCCGCGTGGCGTCAGGGATATCCCTTCGGGACCAAGGCGTTGTACGCCGTATTTGCCATGACCGGGGGCTGTGCAAACAGCCAGCGTGCACGCGGTGGTCGCCGTGGCGGTCCAGTCCTTGCCCGGTGGTATGTACAGGCAATGTGGCGCCGTCCGGTCGAACACGTCCATCCGGTCGCCCATCACGCCCCAGTCTTGCCCGGCGGCGGTCACATGCGCGTGGCCCTCGACAAGAACCAAGATGACCTCGCGGTCGCCCGTCGGTTCGGCCGCCACATCCCCCGCCTGCAGTCGGTAAAGGCCAAAACCCACATAGCCCCAGCCGGCGCTGGCCGGGGTGATGTCATGGACCTTGCCGCCTGTGCCGGTCGGTCGTCGCAAGAGGTGCGCCATGGGGTCGCCTTTCTGCGGCTGGTGGGTCAGTTCGCCAGAATCTGCTGCTTGCGGCGCTGTTCGAATTCGGCTCGCGCCGTTTGCACCGACGGTCTTGGCGAAACCTCGGGCACGCCCACCTCCCACCAGGTTCCGCCATAAGGCGTCGACGGGTAGGGGTCGGTGTCGATCACGACGACATAGGGACCTGCAACGGTCTTGCCATCCGCAAGGGCAGATTCAAGTTCCTCCACGGAGGATACCTTGACGGCAACCGCCCCCATGGATTCCGCATGCGCACGGAAATCTATCGCCATGGGCTGGACTTGCCAGGCGTCCTTCAGAAGATTGTTGAACTCGGCACCGCCCGTGTGGCGCTGCAGGCGGTTGATGCAGCCAAAGCCACGGTTGTCGGTGATGACGATGGTGATCTTGATGCCCATCATGCAAGCGGTAGCCAACTCCGAATTGGCCATCATGTAGCTGCCGTCGCCCAGCATGCAGACGACGTCGCGGTCAGGCTGGGCCATCTTGATGCCCAGTGCGCCGGCAATCTCGTAGCCCATGCAGGAAAACCCGTATTCCATGTGGTAGGACATCGGGCGCGTGGCCTTCCACAGCTTGTGCAACTCGCCCGGCATGGTGCCCGCCGCGCACATCACCACCGTGTCGGGACCAGCGGCACGCTGGACCGCACCGACAACTTGCATGTCGGTCGGCAAGGCATTGCTGTCCTTTGGCAAATTGGTCAACGGATCCACAGCAGCGAACCAGTCCGATTTCAGCGATGGCGCAGGCGGCGCGAAGATCTTTCCACCCATGGCCTTGCCCAAGGCCTCCAGACCCACCAGCGCATCGGCACACAACGGCTCGGCACCATGCTTCATCGCATCATAGGCGGCCACGTTCAGGCTGATGAGCTTGCGCCCCGGATAAGCGAACAGCGACCATGAGCCGGTGGTGAAATCCTGAAACCGGGTGCCGACGCCGATAACGACATCGGCTGTTGCGCAGACCGTGTTCGCCGAGGCGGCACCGGTCACGCCGATGGGGCCAAGGTTCATCGGGTGATCCCAGGGCAGGGCGGATTTGCCTGCCTGGGTTTCGACAACCGGGATGCCGTGCGTGGTCGCAAAGGCGCGCAGCGCGTCGGTGGCAAAGGCATAATGCACGCCGCCGCCGGCCACGATCACGGGGTTTTTCGCCGCCTTGATGATCGCAGCCACCCGGTCGAGTTCCACCGGGTCGGGCTGCACGCGGCGCAGGCGCCAGACGCGCGGGGCAAAGAACGTCTCCGGCCAGTCATAGGCCTCGGCCTGCACATCCTGGCAAAAGGCCAGCGTGACCGGGCCGCAGTCGGCAGGGTCGGTCATCGTGCGCATGGCCCGGGGCAGGGCCGTCAACAACTGTTCGGGCCGCATGATGCGGTCGAAGTAGCGGCTGACGGGCTTGAAGCAGTCATTTGCGCTGGTGGTGCCGTCTCCGAAATCCTCCACCTGCTGCAAAACGGGGTCCGGAGCGCGATTGGCAAAGACGTCACCCGGCACAAACAGGACAGGGATGCGGTTCACATGTGCGACGCCGGCGGCGGTCACCATGTTCAGCGCACCCGGCCCGATCGACGAGGTCACCATCATCGCATGCGCACGACCCAACTGCTTGGAATAGGCGATCGCACTATGCGCCATGGTCTGTTCGTTCTGGCCGCGATAGGTCGGAAGGATATCCTTGATGCCGTGAAGCGCCTCGCCGAGCCCTGCGACATTGCCATGACCGAAAATGCCCCAGCAGCCAGTGATGAACGGCTTGCCGTCTTCGGCCATCTGGACGGACAGCCAGCGAACCATGGCTTGTGCTGCAGTCAGACGGATCGTTGTCATCTCAAAGCTCCCTGCGCGCGGCGCGCGTCATCCCAGATGCCGCAAAGGCGGCGAAAGTTTTCGGCCATGGTGGCTACGGCAGCACCATCGTCGATCCGGCCCGCCATCCAGTCGCGCCCGACATCGGCATGGATGGTGCGGCCGACCGCAAAACCCTTGACCAAAGGAAACGGAGCCGCAAGGCGGAACGAGGCCGCAAGGTCTGCCTCCGACTGACCCAGGCCGAGAATCACGATGCCCTGCACATGCGGGTCCCGTTCCAGAATGGCACCGCAGGTCTGCGCCCAGGCATCCGACGTCTGCATCGGCTCCAGCTTCCACCAGTCGGGGTAGATGCCGATGTCGTAGAACCGGGAGATCAGGCGCGCCGTGGTCGCATCGTCAACCGGACCGACCTTGGACGGGATCACTTCGAGCAGCATTTCCAGCCGGTTGCGCCGGCAGGCGTGAAACAGACGCGTGATCGTCGCCTCCTGGTCGTCGCGCAAGGCAACGTCGTCTTCGGGATGGCAAAAACACAAGACCTTGACGACATGTTCCAAGGGCCATTCGGCCAGGCCGCCAAAGTCGGGACCAAGGTCTGGCTCCAGCGTCAGGGGACGCGATCCGGGCCATTCCACGGGCCGTCCGATCCAAAGCCCCTGGCCTGCGGCACGGTGCAAGGCCTGCCGCCCGAGGCGGCTGTCGCATAGCAATCCGTAGCCAGGCTTGCCCTCTGCCACAGCGAGCGTCGCATCCAGGCACAGCTCTTTGAACCTGCCGATCTTGTCGGGCGTCGCCCCCGGCATGTCCTCAAGCTGGCTGCGATGGTCATAGGCAAAGGCGCGGACCTCGGACCAGTCCTTGCGGCGGTTGGTGGACCAGTGGATCTGCTCCAGTTCGGCATCCTTGCGCAGGGCAGGGGTCTGCACCCCGCGGTCAAGGAAGAACTGCAGTTCCTCCCAGCTGGGATAGGCGGGCGTGCAGCCACGACGAGACACCGCAAAGGCACCGCAGGCATTGGCATAGGTCAGCGCGGTCGGCCAGTCCTTGTCATCCATCCAACCCTTTACAAGGCCGGACATGAACCCGTCGCCCGCGCCGAGCACGTTGAAAACCTCAATGGGAAAGCCGGGGCCGGTCTGGCCATCATCAAGGCTTGCCGGGATCGGCCCGGTAAAGGCGGCCGCCCCCATCGGGCCGCGTTTGCACACCAGTGTCGCCCCAGACACCGCGCGCACGGCGCGCAGGGCGGCCATGGTGTCGGTGGTGCCGCCCGCGATGTGAAATTCCTCTTCCGTGCCGACGATCAGGTCGAAAAGATGCAAGGTCGCCTGCAGTTTCGCCGTGACGGCCGCAGATTCAATGAACCTGCTTTCGCCGTCGCCATGACCTGCCAAACCCCAGAGGTTCGGGCGGTAGTCGATATCGAGCGCGGTGCGCGCGCCCTGTTCGCGCGCGATTTGCAGCGCCTTCAACACGGCGGCTTCGGTGCGCGGATGGCTGAGATGCGTGCCTGTCGCGACCACCGCGCGGGATTCGGCGATGAAGGCCGCGTCGATATCGCCTTGATCCAGCGCCATGTCGGCGCAGTTTTCGCGGTAAAAGATCAATGGAAACTGCTTGTCGTCTCGGATCCCAAGGATCACCAGGGCCGTCAGCCGCTCCGGATCGGTCGCGACACCGCGCACATCGACCCCTTCGCGCAGCAACTCCTCGCGGATGAAACGCCCCATATGTTCGTCGCCAACCCGGGTGATCAGCGCCGATTTCAACCCCAGCCGCGCCATCCCTGCCGCCATGTTGGTGGGGCTGCCGCCGATATATTTCTGGAAGGACCCCATATCCTCAAGCCGGCCACCGACCTGGGTGCCATAAAGGTCCACCGATGATCGCCCGATAGTGATTACGTCCAGCGTCTTCATGGCACCGCTTCCCGTCATTGTGACATCCCGGAACCATCCTGCGCGATCTGGGGAA
>JANPKV010000081.1:0-10569 GCA_031426185.1 Rhodobacterales bacterium
TCGGTGCAGACGCTGATCCCGCTGCAGGGCGACGGCGCGATGCGTCTGACAACGGCGCGCTACTACACGCCTTCGGGGCGGTCGATCCAGGCCTTGGGGATTTCCCCCGATATCGTGGTGAACCAGCCCACACGGGCCGAAGGCGAAGGTACCGAGGCGCAAGCCGCCGAAGACAGCGCCAACGACCGGACCGAAGCCGACCTGCGCGGGGCCATCACGAACGATTCGATGACAGACGACGAAAAGCTGTTGTTCGAAGAAGAACGCACCCGCGCCGAAGAGGCCGCCAAGCTGCGTGACGAGGATTACCAGCTGGCTTATGCCGTGGATATCCTGAAGGGGCTGAACACAATCGGCGCGAAAGCGCCGTAAGCGCCGGGGCAGGACATGAACGCCAAGGCCGGGAGCCTGCCCTACCGCCCCTGCGTAGGGGTGATGTTGATCAACGCGCAAGGCCTGATCTTCGCCGGCCTGCGCACGGACAGACCTGCAGGCGCGCCGGAGGCCTGGCAAATGCCTCAGGGCGGCATTGACGACGGGGAAAAGCCGCGCGCCGCCGCCCTGCGCGAGTTGTGGGAAGAAACCGGCGTCACTGCCGATCTGGTGACCTTTGTCGGCAAGACCCATCACTGGATCACCTACGACCTGCCGCCCGATCTGCTGGGCAAGGTGTGGGGTGGAAAATATCGCGGTCAGCGCCAGAAATGGTTGCTGTTCCGGTTTCTGGGTCAGGATGCCGACATCAACATCGCCACCGAGCATGCGGAGTTTTCCAGCTGGCGCTGGATCGATGCCGACGAGATGGTCGCCGGAATCGTGCCATTCAAACGCGCGGTCTATGATCAGGTCGTGCGCAGCTTTCGGGCCTATCTGGCCTAGCGACCTGCAACCAGACGCCTTTCGGCCTGGCTTGTTATCGCAGGCGCGCCTCGGTCTTGGCATCAAAGGCCATGACATGTGACGGATCAAAGCTGATCCCGACCATGTCGCCCATCTTCACGTCCGGGTCCTGCCGGCTTTCCAGCACCAGCCGTTCGCCCGTAGGCGCCGTCAGGTGCATGAAGCTGATGCCGCCCAGCGCTTCGGTCATCTCCACCCTGTGGGTGTTGCCCCGGGCGTCAAGCGACAGATGTTGCGGACGCAGGCCCAGCGTGACCCCGGCGCCCTTGCCCGGCAGCGGCACCGACAGCGGCACCGTCGGGCCAAGGCCCTTGCAGCTGACGGACGTGGCGCTTTCCACCACACCCGCCAGAAAGTTCATCGCCGGGCTGCCAATGAAGCCTGCGACAAACTTGTTGTCGGGGTTGTGATATAGGTCCAGCGGGGCACCGACCTGCTCCACCCGCCCCTTGCGCAGCACGACGATCTTGTCGGCCAGTGTCATCGCTTCGACCTGGTCATGGGTCACATAGATCATCGTCGCGCCGATCTCGCGGTGCAGGCGGGCGATCTCGACCCGCATTTCGACCCGAAGTTCGGCGTCGAGATTCGACAGCGGTTCATCGAACAGGAACACCTCCGGCCCCCGGACGATGGCGCGCCCGATGGCCACGCGCTGCCGCTGGCCGCCCGACAAGGCCTTGGGCTTGCGGGCAAGGTAGTCGTCCAGTTTCAGGATCCGGCTGGCTTCCTTGACCTTGCTGTCGATCTCGGCCCGTGGATGGCCCGTCATCTTGAGGCCGAAGCCCATGTTTTCGGCAACCGTCATGTGCGGGTAAAGCGCGTAGGTCTGAAACACCATCGCCACGCCACGTTCGGACGGGTCGACATCCGTGACATCGCGCGCGCCGATCTGCATCTTGCCGGCGGTGGTTTCTTCGAGGCCCGCAACCATCCGCAGCAAAGTGGACTTCCCACAGCCGGACGGGCCGACAAAAACGCAGAATTCGCCGTCTTTCACTTCGAGGTCGATGCCGTGGATCACTTCCACGTCGCCATATTTCTTGACGACCTTCTGCAGCGTGACTTGTGCCATTTCTCTGTTCCTCCCCGTTATCCCTGTTCCGGAAAACGCCAGCTTTCCGTCTCCTCCGCAATTCTTGCGGCAATTTCCTTGACCCGGCCCGCTTTGGCCTCAAGCGCATCGAGCGTGGTCCGGGCGGTGGTCGACGTCACCGACAAAGCCCCGATCGCACGCCCGGCCCTGCTGAGAATCGGCACGGCACAGCAGATGATTCCCGGCTCGTGTTCCTCGCGGTCGAAGGCATGTCCCCGCACCCGGATCGCCGCCAGCTCGGCCATCAGCGCAGCCGGAGTATCCAGGGTATGCGGCGTGTGCCTGTGAAACGACTGACGCTCCAGCGCGCGGGCAAGCGCCTCGTCGGACAGGTAGGCCAGCATGGCCTTGCCCACACCCGTGCAATAAGCAGGCCCGACCTTTCCTGCCTGGGCGAACATCTCGACCGGGCGTGTCGCATTGCGCTTGTCGACATAAAGCACCTGACCAAGGTCCATTTGCGCCAGATGGATGGTCTCGCCGGTTTCTGCCGCCAATTCATCAAGATAGGGCCGCGCGATCGGGGCCAGCGACGATTGCGCCCAGGCGGCATGGGCCAGCCGGACAAGCCGGACGCCCAGCGCATAGGTGCCGTGGTCGGGGTCGTAGCTCAGCATGCCCTGATGGGTCAGCGTCTGCAGGAATCGGTAAAGGGTTGCCTTGGGATAGACACCCAACGCCAAAAGCTCGCTGAACCTGACGGCGCGGCCTAGACCTGCGACCATGTCAAGAACGTCAAGCGCCTTGCCCACCGTCCCGTCGCCATGCCCCTCTGCGCCCATCGGCCTGCCCGTCTCGATCCAGTTGACAGGGTAAATGATACGCGACATAGTTTTCAATATTCAAGACTAAGTTTCAAATAATGGAACCAACCGGGAGGAAACCATGGTCCAAAAGAAAGCTGGCGCGCTCGCCCTTGTGGCGGCGTTGCTCATGTCCACATCCGCCTTCGCGCAAGACAAGCGCGTCGTGACCTGGAACGCAGACTACGATCCGATCCCTCTGGCCGCGTCCGAGGCACTGATCGCCGATTTCGAGGCAGCGAACCCCGAGATCGACGTCCAGATGACCAATTTCGACCACGAAGCCTACAAGAACGCGATCCGCAACTTCCTGACTGCGGACCCGCCGGATCTGGCCAACTGGTATGCCGCGAACCGGATGCGCCCCTTTGTCGAGGCAGGTCTGTTCGCGGACATCTCTGACGTCTGGGCGAACAATGGTCTGACCGAGGCACTGGCCGCGTCGGTGCCGTCGTCCACGATCGACGGCAAGCAGTACGCGATCCCCTACACCTATTATCAGTGGGGCATCTATTTCAACCGCGACGCCTACACGGCAGCCGGTGTCACCCCTCCGGGTCCGGAAGGCGTGAACTGGGCTGACTTCCTTGCCAACTGCGAGAAGTTCAAGGCCGCTGGCATCGACTGCGTGACCACCGGGTCAAGCGCCCTGTGGCCGGTTGCCGGGATCTTCGACTACCTGTCGTTGCGCACCAACGGCTACCAGTTCCACAGCGATCTGGCGGCTGGCAAGATCTCGTGGACCTCGCCCGAGGCACGCGCAGTATTCGCCGAATTCGCCAAGCTTCAGCCCTTCGTCACCGAAAACCATGCTGCCATCGACTGGCAGGATGCGGCGGCGATCTTCGTGCAGGGCAAGGCCGCGAACTATGTGATGGGCAACTTCGCCGTCGCGAACTTCAAGACAGGCGGGATGACCAACGACAATCTCGGCTTCATGGTGTTCCCGGAAATCACCCCCGGCCTCGCCCGCGCCGAAGAAGCACCGACCGACACGATCCACCTGACGTCGGGCGCGAAAAACCCCGAGGATGCGAAGACCTTCCTGGCCTACATGGCCAGCCCGGAAGCGCAGTCCAAGTGGAACACGGCCGTTGGCCAGCTGCCGACCAACAAGAACGCGACCGTCCCGGCGGAAGACCCGTTCCTGACGGCTGGCTTCGAGGCGCTGTCGACCTCCACCGGCGGCATCGCCCAGTTCTGGGACCGCGACGCCGACGCCGAATACGCCAAGGCCGGGATGGAGGGCTTCCAGCAGTTCCTCGTCCAGCCCGAAAAACTGGAAGAAATCCTCGAGCGGCTGGAGCAGACCCGTCTGCGCCTGTTCCCGCAGTGATCTGACAATGCGGGCGTCCCCCTGGGGGCGCCCGTTTCCGTTCCGGGGGGATAGGACATGGCACAAGCAATCGACATGACTGCAGCGACCCCGGTTCAGCGGTCTGCGCGGCGATGGAACCAGCGCACCCTGGCGCCCTGGCTGTTCCTGGCGCCCGGGCTTTTCATGTTCACGGTTTATGTGCTTTGGCCGATCATTCAAAGCATCACCCTGTCGTTTTACGACTGGAACGGGCTTTACAACCAGGACGGCGATTTCACCGGCACCTTCGTCGGCATGGGCAATTATGCCGAACTGATGACCGACCCGGCGTTCGAAACATCGCTGTGGAACAACCTCAAATGGTTGGTCCTTTACATGGCCGCCCTGCCCATCGGCCTGTTCATCGCGATCTTTCTGAACCAGACCGTGCGGGGCATCCGGCTGTACAAGTCGTTGTTCTTCTTTCCCTTCGTCATCAGCCAGGTCGTCGTCGGCCTGATCTTCGCGTGGTTCTACGCGCCCAATTTTGGCCTGTTCTATCTGCTGACCGAAGCGGTCACCGGCAAAGGGACCGCCATTCTTGCCGAACCTGATCTTGTCACCTACGGCATCATCCTCGCCGGTCTTTGGCCGCAGATCGCCTATGTGATGATCCTGTACCTGACCGGTCTGAACAACGTGGCCCCCGACCAGATCGAGGCCGCGCGGCTGGATGGTGCCAAGGGCTGGAGGATGCTGTGGTATGTCGTGCTGCCGCAGTTGCGTCCCGCAACCTTCATCGCGGTCATCGTTACCGTGATCGGCGCGCTGCGCAGCTTTGACCTGGTGTCGATCATGACAAGCGGCGGTCCGTTCGGAGAGTCGCGCGTGCTGTCTTACTACATGTACGAAATGGCGCTGGGCGAATTCGGCTTCCGCATGGGGTATGGGGCGGCCATCGCGGTGGTGCTGTTTGCGATCATGATGATCTTCATCTCGGGCTTCATCTGGAAGATGTGGCGCGATGAGACCGAACGTTAAGGAGGGGCGATAGATGTTCCCACGTCCCATCCAGCAGACGAGCACCGGCACACAGTGGCTCTATACCATTGCCCTGCCCATCGCCCTGATCATCTGGCTTTTCCCGCTGCTTGGCGTAGCGTTGACCTCGCTGCGCCCGGCCTCCGACCTTGCCCAAGGCAACTACTTTGGCATGCCGTCGGGAATTGCCTGGGAAAACTACGTCTTCATCTTCACCGAAACGCCCATCGGGCAGTACATGGTGAACTCGCTGTGGGTGACGATCCCCACCGTGATCGGTGCCGTGGGGCTGTCGCTCATGACCGGCTTTGCGCTCGCGGTATACAAGTTTCGCAGCAATATCCTGGTCTTTTTCATGTTCGTTGCCGGCAACTTCGTGCCGTTCCAAATCCTCATGGTTCCGGTTCGCGACATGACCTTGCAGCTGGGCATGTATGACACCTGGTATGGCCTGGCCCTGTTTCACGTCGCGTTCCAGACCGGATTCTGCACGCTGTTCATGCGCAATTTCATCAAGGCGCTGCCGTTCGAGCTGATCGAGGCCGCCCGGGTCGAGGGCGTCTCGGAATGGCGGATCTTCTGGTACATCGTGCTGCCGCTCATGCGGCCGGCCATCGCGGCGCTGTCCGTCCTTGTCTTCACCTTCATCTGGAACGATTTCTTCTGGGCCACCGTTCTGACCCAAGGCGTTGACAGCCAGCCGATCACCGCCGGGCTGTCGAGCCTGAACGGCCAGTGGATCGCGCAGTGGCATCTGGTCAGCGCGGGGTCGATCCTTGCCGCACTTCCCCCGGTTGCCATGTTCTTCCTGATGCAAAAGCATTTCATCGCGGGACTGACCCTCGGTGCGGTGAAGTAGGATGCACTGGCGCATCGATGCGGCCGGCCAGACGATTGTTCTGGCCAGCGAAGGTGCGGTGCCGGCTGTCGTCTACTGGGGCGCGCGCTTGCCTGACACCGAAGACCTTGCCGAGATCGCCGGTGCAGCACTTTACGATCTGACGGGCGGCATGCTTGACGCCCTGCCCGCCCTGTCGTTGACACCGGACCCGGCCAAAGGGTGGGCTGGCGCGCCGGGGCTGGTCATGGCCGAGGCGGACGGAACGCCGCTGTCGCCCAGCTTTGTCTTGACGGGCACAGAACCGATTCCGGGTGGCGTGGTCTTTTCCTGTGCTGCCACGGGCAAGGGGGCAGGCCTCACCCTGCGCCACAGCATGGTGGCCCTGCCCCAAGGCTTGATCCTCCTGCGCAGCGAGCTGACTGCTGATCGCCCCGTCCGCGTGACATGGCTGGCGGCCCCGGTTCTGCCAGCCCCGCCCGCCGCCGATATCCTTGATTTTTCCGGCAAGTGGACGCGGGAGTTTCAGATGAACCGCACACCCTTTGCCCCCGGTCAACGGGTGCGTGAGGCAAGGGGCGGCCGGTCCGGCCAGGAACACCCGCCCTATGCGATCTTGTCCGAACCCGGATGCACCAACACCGAGGGCACGGCATACGGGTTTGCCTATGCGTGGTCCGGCGGGCACCGGATGGTCGCCGAAGAAGTGCCCGATGGGCGCCGCCAGATCCAGTTCGGACATGCCACCGGGGCCGAAACCGAAGCCCGCACCCACTTTGCCAGTGCCGATCTGCTGGTCGGGGTTTCAAGCCGTGGTCTGAACGGGATCGCAGGTGCCTTTCAGACCTATACCCGCGATCATCTGGTGCCCTGGCCCGACCCTGCCCGCCCGCGCCCGGTCCACTACAACTGCTGGGAAGCGGTTTATTTCAAGCATGATCTGCATGCCCTGTCCGACATCGCGACGCGTGCGGCAGCCCTCGGGGCGGAACGCTTTGTGCTTGATGACGGTTGGTTCGGGCAGCGCGATGATGACAAGACATCATTGGGCGACTGGACAGTGGACCGTCGCAAATGGCCGAATGGACTTCACCCCCTGATTTCCCATGTCTACGGCTTGGGCATGACCTTTGGCCTGTGGGTGGAACCTGAAATGGTGAACCCAGACAGCGACCTGTACCGCGCCCACGCCGATTGGGCGCTTGGCCCGGCGGATCAGACCCTGGGCCGCGGCCAGATGGTGCTCAACCTCGCATTGCCAGAGGTCCGCGACCACCTGTTTGCCGCCCTCGATGCGCTGCTGAGCGAATACCCGATCGAATATCTGAAATGGGATCATAACCGCCTGTTGCCCGCGGTGGATGCAGGCCAGACGCGCGGCGTATACGATCTGCTGTCGCGCCTCTGCGCCGCCCATCCCACAGTGGAGATCGAAAGCTGCGCCTCGGGCGGGGGCCGTATCGATGCGGGGATCCTTGAACAGACCCATCGCGTCTGGCTGTCGGATTCCAATGATGCGCTTGAACGCCTGGCGATCCAGCACGATGCCGCCCTGTTCCTGCCCGCCGCTGTCACCGGCAGCCATGTCGGCCCCCGCCATTGCCATACTTCGGGACGCACGCTTTCGATGTCGTTTCGCGCCTGGGTGGCCGCCCAGCGCCACATGGGCTTCGAGATGGACCTGCGCGAATTGACGGGCGATGAGGCCGCGACCCTGCAAAAGGTGACCGCCTGGTGGAAGGCCAACCGCCACTGGACCATGTCCGGCACCATCCACCGTCTTGACGCCGCCGATCCTGCCGTCACGGCGGAGGTGCAGATCGCCGCCGACGGCCACCGCTTTGTCGTCTTCACCGGGCAGGCGCGGACCAGCGCCCAGATGTTGCCGCGCCCCCTGAGGCTTGCCGGGCTTGACCCGGTCGCGCGCTATACCGTCACGCTTGTCAATTCCGAAGACCTGCCCCGCCAGTCGCGGGGACCGAATGCGCTGAAGGCCGGCCCCTTGACGCTGAGCGGGCGTGCCCTCATGACGCAGGGCCTCTTGCTCCCGGTGGCCTGGCCCGCCACGATGTGGGTGGTGGAAGGAGTGCGCCTGTGACGGATATCAAACCAGCCTGGATCGCGGTGGATTGGGGAACGTCCAACCTGCGCGCCTGGGCGATGGGGCCTGACGGACCGACAGCCCATCTTTCATCCGAAGACGGCATGGGTCGCTTGACGCCCGATGCGTTCGAACCTGCGCTGATCCGGCTGATCGCACCCTGGCTTGGCAACGATCCCACGCGTGTGATCGCCTGCGGCATGGTCGGATCGCGTCAGGGCTGGCAAGAGGCCCCCTACACGACCGCTCCCTGTCCGCCGCTTGACGCGGCGCAGGTGATCCGCGTGGCCACATCAGACCCCCGCCTTGCAGTGTTCATCGCACCGGGGATCAAGCAGACGTCACCGGCTGATGTCATGCGCGGCGAGGAAACCCAGATCGCGGGCGCGCTGGCCGTTCGCCCCGGCTTTGATGGTGTGCTGTGCCTGCCCGGCACGCATACCAAATGGGTGCATGTCTCGGCGGGCGAAGTGGTCAGTTTCCAGACCTTCATGACGGGCGAGATCTTCGCGCTTTTGTCCCAGCAATCGGTGCTGCGGCACGGGATGGCAGGCGACGGCTGGGATGATGCGGCATTTGATCAGGGCGTCGCCGACGGCCTGGCACGTCCCGAGCGGATCGCGGCGCGGCTTTTTTCGCTGCGGGCCGAGGGTCTGATTGCGCGCCTTGGCCCGGATGCGGCGCGGGCGCGGTTGTCGGGCCTGTTGATCGGCACCGAACTTGCCGGCGCGCGGCCCTACTGGTTGGGACAGCCCGTCGCGCTGGTCGGGTCACACCGGCTGTCGGCCGCCTATGCGCGGGCGCTTGCGGCGCAAGGTGTGGACGCCGACACCTTGCCCGCCGACGACTGCACGCTTGCAGGCCTTGCCACATTGGCGCGCCAGATCAGGGTTTCCACATGACCACCGAACGCAATCTCATCGCCATCCTGCGCGGCCTGACCCCGCAAGAGGCACTGCCCGTGATGGACGTCCTGCTGAAGGCCGGGATTACCCGGATCGAGGTTCCGATGAACTCGCCGGATCCGTTGGTGTCGATCGGTGCCATGGTGCGCGAAGGCGGCGATAGCGCAATGATCGGCGCCGGTACGGTCCTGAACGTGGCCGACGTCCAGGCCGTTTCCGATGTCGGCGGATCGCTGATCGTATCGCCCAACTGCGATCCTGGGGTCATCGCCAAAAGCCGCGCGCTCGGGATGCAGTCCTGGCCGGGGGTCATGACGCCGACCGAATGCTTTGCGGCCCTGCAGGCCGGCGCCAGCGGGTTGAAGCTTTTCCCGGCATCGCTGATCGGACCAGACGGCCTCAAGGCCATCCGCGCGGTGCTGCCGAAGGGAACCCAGGTCTATGCCGTGGGGGGCGCGGGTCCGGCCAATTTCGCCGATTGGCGACGCGCGGGCTGCGACGGCTTCGGGATCGGGACCGCGCTCTACACGCCCGGCCTTGGCCTGGCCGAAATCGCCGCGCGCGCTGCAAACATTGTCGCCGCCTATGACGGAGCCGCAACATGATCTTTGACGACCGCGCCTGCGCGCTGGGCGAAGGCCCCCTGTGGCATCCGCTGCGCCAGCAGCTTTACTGGTTCGACATCCTTGGCAACCGGCTGCTGACCAGAGCGGGAACCGAAACGCAGGAATGGAGCTTTGCCGAGCACGTCTCTGCCGCCGGATGGGTCAGCCGGGATGAACTCTTGATCGCGTCAGAGACGGCATTGTTCCGGTTCAACCTCGAAACCGGCACGCGCAGTGACCTGGTGACCCTCGAGGCCGACCGGCCGCACACACGCTCAAACGATGGCCGCGCCGACCCCTATGGCGGGTTCTGGATCGGCACCATGGGCAAAAATGCCGAACAGGGTGCGGGTGCGATCTGGCGTTTCTACAAGGGCACCCTGCGACGCCTTTATGACGGGATCAGCATTCCCAACAGCATCGCCTTTGTCCCCGGTGGCACGGTCGCGCAGTTCTCGGATTCCGCCACGCGCAAGGTGATGCGGGTTGCACTGGACGCAGACGGGTGGCCCAGCGGCGAGCCTTCTGTCTTTTTCGACCTGAGCAATGGGCAACCACAACCCGATGGAGCAGTGATCGACGCCGGTGGCGTGACCTGGCTGGCCGAATGGGGGGCGGGACGCGTGGCGGCCTATGGTTCTGACGGAGCGTTCCTGCGCGCCATTTCCTTTGACGCGCCGAACACGTCCTGCCCCGCCTTTGGCGGTCCCGACATGACAACGCTTTACTGCACCTCGGCCCGCCAATATCTGGATGCCGCAGCACTTGCGGCCTTTCCGCAATCGGGCGTCACCTTTGCCGCACACGACGTGGCAAAGGGTCAGCCTGAACATCGGGTAATGCTATGAAGCGCACGCTAGGTGTCTGTTATTACCCCGAACATTGGCCCGAGGCGCAGTGGGCCGAAGATGCCGCACGCATGGCCAAGCTTGGCCTGACCTGGATACGCATCGGTGAATTCGCCTGGAGCCGGATGGAGCCGC
>JANPKV010000082.1:0-5073 GCA_031426185.1 Rhodobacterales bacterium
ATATCGGTGGTGGCAGCCGACCATGCCGTAAATACGGTGATTATCGGGCAAAGATCGAGCATTCTGCCAACACAAGTCAGATCTAATCACTGAGCGTGCCCAGATGCTTGCGCACCGGTTTTTACCGGGGAATAGCGGACCGGGACGCCCGAGGACGCCCGCTCATACCGTTAGATGACACGTGCAATCCGCCTGTAAATATGGCATAATTAACAGTAGCGAATTATTAATCATGGACAGCCTGTAGGGGATAAAGAATGGCCGGGCCTTGGGACAAATACGCGCAAGAAATCACGACGACACCGCTGCCCCCGATGACATCTCAAGGGCTGCCTCTGCCTCGCGCGTCAATGCCGCGTCCGAGGCGACGCCCAGTGTGATTGCTGCGTTGCCGCTTGGTCGGACGCCAGCAGACCAGCGCACCCTAGGAAAAGCTATGGATTTGACCCGTCTGTGGCCCCCAGAACAGAAAGGTTCTCAATGCCCGGTCCTGATCCTGATGGCGTCTACATCGACGAAGGCGAGGATGGCATAAACCTTGTCATGGCGTTTCGTACGGATGCCAACCTTCTCAGAAATGGGGGCAACATGAGGCATCGCTACGACCGAGCCCGCCGTATCGCAATCCGGCTGCGCTGGGGTTGGAACTGCCTTCAATGCCGCGAGCCCGTGCCCATTTATCGGCGGGCCGATGCCTGCTATTGTTCGGAAGGGTGCCGCAAACGAGCGGCAAGACAGCGCCAAGGATGAACGAGCATGGCTTTCCATGGTGATGGAAAGTGCGCAAGGCAGATCGGTTACGTTGAGGCTATTCCAGCGATAGAGAACCCCCACAGCACATGGTGACGACACAAGGCCGTGGTCTGTCATGTGGGACGCCAGCCATCTTTCGCGGTGGTCAGAAAACGTCGCTGCATCGAATCAGATTTTGTTTTAACACATTCGTAATAACGGTCAGCGGCGGAAGAGAGCGTGCTCTGTTGTGCTGTTCGGCGGGCGTGCCTCGAGACAGTCGGGGCCGTCATAACGCTACAGCTTTGCGTTTCAGGATGCACTCATGGAAGTATTCGCTCGACTGAGCGAGCCGTTCGATCCGCGAAACCGCGGCGTTGTTGGGATTACCCAATACAGACATGTCAGTCATTGAACACGTCGGCATAACGACCGCGCTAATCGTAAGTAGACTTCCCCATCGCAACGACTGTCTGAAGAAAGGATAAGTCATGGAGCATATTCCCGAATTTGTGAGCGCCAGGCGCATTTCTGGAACGTTGAAGCTGAGATCGAATGCTCTGGGTTCCGAAACCGCCCTCCAATCCCAAGCTCCGCGCGAGACGGTCCGGCTTCCTGACGAGTGGGAGGTAATCGAAGCAAGTTGGGCAGCTATGGCAAAGCGCCTGCGAGGCGGCTGTGCGCCTCGTGCCGTTGACTTGGCGAAGCAAGCGGTGCTGGCGATGCCGCCGGAGGGTGACCGCCACGCGAAGGTGTCGACTGGCCTTCTGTCGGTGTTAATTCCCACTTGGAGTGTGAGCGACTAGGTCCATGCTTCGCAGTCTGAGCGTTCTAATAAAACACTTGCTCGGCAGGCGAGAGAGGACAATCATCAAATCGAGCGGTAGGTCACCTGAGGAATGCCCGCAACATGGGCCTCCGCCGTCCTGGCAATTGGGAGGAAACAGTGCATGGCCTTTTACCTTTACCAACTGACCTATTCGAAAGATGCGATCAAGGCGATGGTCGCCAGCCCCTCGGATCGCGAGGTAGCCGCCCGCAAGCTGATCGAGGCACTTGGTGGAAAGCTGCACCATCTATTTTTTGCCTTTGGCGAGCATGATGTGATCTGCCTGATTGAAGCTCCGGACGATACTGTCATGATGGCAGGGGCGGCGGCGGTGGCCTCTGCAGGCACTGTATCCGGGTCTTCGACCGTCAAGCTGATGACGGCCACCGAAGCCATGGCCGCGATGACACTCGCTGGCAAGGTCGTCGGCGCCTACAAGCCGCCGCAGGGCTGAGAAGGAATAGGTTGCAGCGCCAGTGATTGCTCAGTAGACGAGACAGCTAAGCGACCGGAGTGAACTCCTCGTCGACGCAATAGAAATCGCCCCTGGCGACGAGGCTAACAAGCAACCGCAATACGGCGCACAAGATTAGGTATGGCAGGTTTGTTTCAGACCGTGATGACGCAAGCGGTCATGATGTAGTGAATCCGCCGACACCCATACCAAGATTTGGTGGGGCGTTGACTGAGACACGCCCAAGGTCCACCCATGTGCAGTTCGTAGTTGCGTGGTTACACTGCGGGTCGGCACCTAATAGGGTGTCGGCCCTCGTTCTCAATCCGGGCACGCCTTGCCCTCCCCGGGAAGCCGCACTCTCGCTCGCCTTGGCAAAGCTGGCAGAACTTTGCGCGATGGCGGGCTTGCCGAGCGCCTCCGACCTGGCCCCATCTTTGCGGCCAACCTTAACAAACAATGAACAAAACCTTGGTGACCATTGTTGAGCTACATTCAAAACGAGTTGGCGAGGAGAAAGACCACGGCCTTGGTCGCGGTGTATACGACGCCATAGACGATCACGAGTGCCAGGGATGCCATCACATCTCCTAAGATGATCCAGACACCGTCGCGCTCAAGAACGCCGAGGGCGATAAGGCACAGAGCAAAGGCAGGGGGCATGTTTCCCAGCGGAATCGGCAAGACAAGAACGATCGCCAAGATCAGACAGAGCGCCCCGATCGCCCGTTCCGCAAATGGCGTACTGAGGGCAGGTAGACGCGGGACCAGCAACTTTTCGACCCAAGTCAACCGAGGTGTGACGCGTGTCATTACGCGCGCCATGTCTTCCCGAGACATTGATCGTTTGGCGATGAAGGGAGGCAGCCACGGCATCTTCCCCAGCAACATCTGTGTGGAAAGATAGAGCAACGGCAGGCCCAGAATCCCGGAGAACCCAGGCGGGGTGGGCAGGACGTTCGGCAAGGCAAAAACCAGCAGGAGTGCGCCGAAAGCGCGTGCATCCAAGGCGCTGACCAGATCGGCCACCGAAACCCTGTCGCGGGACACATCGCTCACCAGCTCGTGGAGGATCTGGGACAGCTTCTTTTTCGGCATTGGCTCGCCACGGACGCGCCGCGGGCCCTTGGGGCCATGAGCAAGGTCCGCCCCATTTGGGTCGTCTTGGCCGTCAGAGCCAGCATCGCCGGTCATTGAGGCGTGCCCCGCTTCGTCGGCCAACGGTGGCGCTGTAGATGGCCGCAACATCTCGTCTCACCTTTCCATCCTGGCCGATCAAGGGTGACCCAAGAAAACTTGGCCATTGCCTCGATGTCGGGCAAGGGCGATTTGCTTATTCTGAGGTGAGGAACCGGGCTAACTGACACAAAACTGTCAGCACGCTGACCTATCGGGCGGCGCCAATCTGGAAAGTTGGCTTACGCAGCGTTACTCAGGCGTCGAAACTTAGCAACGGGACGCATCATGCACCTACCAACTAGTCCAGTCCAACTCCTCATTATCGCAGTAGTCGTTTTGGTCCTCTTCGGCCGTGGAAAAATCAGTTCGCTGATGGGTGAAGTCGGAAAAGGTATCACTGCGTTCAAACAGGGGGTCGCAACGGGTGGATCGGCGACAGACGCCGAGCAAGACCCCCCGGCCATAGCCGCTGCGCCTGTGAAGATCGGTGAAAAGATCTAAATTTAACCCCGAGCACTAAATCCTTCCTCGAAGGGGCGCCCTCAACAACCCGGCAGACTACGCTGCGAAATCTTCGCGTTGGACGGGCGCTTGCACGCGACCGACCGCGCCTCAGATCGCCATTTGCTCCCCCATCTCGACAACCCTGTTAGAGGGCAAGCAGTAGAAATCCGTAGCGTTTGACGCCGTCTGGGTAAGCCACATGAAGACCCGTTCCTGCCAGAGGTTCAGGCCCCGATGGCTGGTGGCCCGGAACGTGCGGCGGTTCAGAAAGAAGGAAGTTGTCATTATGTCAAACTTCAGCCCCCGCTTGCGCGCGAGCGCCAATGCCCTTGGTACGTTGGGAATTTCCATATAACCGAAGGTTAGGCCGATACGGATAAAGGCATCGTTCAGCCGTTCTATTGTCATACGGTCCGCGTCCGTGACGCTGGGCGTGGTTGCGACGGATACCGTGACTATCAGGTTTTGTGCATGAAGCACGCGGTTGTGCTTGATGTTGTGCATCAACGCCGAAGGCGCCGTTTCGGGGTCGGAGGTCAGAAAGACTGCCGTGCCGAGAACCTTGACAGGCTTTGACTTCACCAACATCTGGATGAAGCGGGGCAGTGACACACTTGCCGCGTGGGCTTTTGTCTGGACATATTTGGTGCCTGTGACCCAAGTCCAGATGAGGACGCACATCGTCAAGGCCATCAAGATTGGCACATAACCGCCATCCAGAACCTTGAGCACGTTGGCCCCCAGAAACAGCGTCTCCAGAAGCAGGATCGGCACCATCACCGCCAGCACCCGCCAAAGCGGCCATTTCCAAGCCTTCAGAAACAGCACAAAGGCAAGGATGGACGTGATCACCATATCTCCGGTCACGGCGATGCCATAGGCCGAGGCGAGCCTCGACGATGACCCGAATGCGACGACCAGCGCCACGACCCCGAAAAACAGAATGCCGTTCACCTTGGGCAGATAAATCTGCCCGGCCTGCGTCTGTGAGGTGTGCCTTATCTCGAGACGCGGCAGAAGCCCCATTTGCGTGGCCTGCTGCATCATTGAGAAAGCGCCTGAAATCACCGCTTGGCTTGCGATCACCGTAGCCATTGTGGCCAGGATGACCAAAGGCAGCAGGGCCCAGTCAGGGGCCATTAGGAAGAACGGGTTTTCGGCCGTTTCCGGATGCGCAAGGACCAGTGCGCCTTGACCGAGATAGCTCAGGGTCAGGGCCGGAAACACCAGCACCCCCCAGGCGATGCGGATCGGACGCCGCCCGAAATGACCCATATCCGCGTAAAGCGCTTCGCCCCCTGTAACGGCCAGAAAGACCGAGCCGAGCACGATCAGAGAAGCAAAGCCATTGGACACAACGAACTTGGCCGCATGC
>JANPKV010000083.1:0-5057 GCA_031426185.1 Rhodobacterales bacterium
CAAGATCACCGCAACGGCCAGCGTTCCCCACAAGATGATTGTCCCGCGCCCGGGTTGGGCCGAACACCGCGCGGACGAGGATTGGTGGGGCGACTTCGTTGCCGTCACAAAATCCCTGCTGGCGCAGTCCGGCATCGATCCGAAAGACATCGCCTGCATCGCCACCTCTGCGATCGGCCCCTGCATGTTGCCCGTGGACGCGACGGGTGCCCCCCTGATGAACGGCGTCCTTTACGGCGTCGACACGCGTGCCAGCGCCCAGATCGAGGCCCTTGATGCCCGCATCGGCAAGGACCGCATCCTGGCCACCTGCGGCAATGCGCTGACCTCGCAGTCGGTGGGGCCAAAGATCCTGTGGCTGAAGGAAACCTGCCCCGAGATCTATGCCAAGACCGCGAAGGTGCTGACCTCCACCAGCTACCTGACCTGGAAGCTGACGAGCGAATATGTGATCGACCACTATACTGCCGCCAACTTTTCACCGCTTTACGATGTCAATCGGCTGCAATGGACGACCGATCTTGCGGCCGACATTGTCGCGCAAGACCAGCTTCCGCGTCTGATGTGGTCGACCGAAATCGCGGGCCATGTGACGCCGCAAGCGGCCGCCGCGACCGGCCTTGCCGAGGGCACGCCCGTCACCTGCGGCACCATCGACGCCGCCGCCGAGGCGGTGTCGGTCGGCGTGCAGGCCCCGGGCGAGATGATGATGATGTATGGCTCCACAATCTTCATCATCCAGGTCACCGGCCGCCCGATCCGCGACCCGCGCTTGTGGTACGCGCCGTGGCTTTTCCCGGGCATGCATGCCTCGATGGCGGGGCTTGCGACATCGGGCACGCTGACCCACTGGTTTCGCGACCAGCTTGCCCGTGACGCCGATTTCGCCACCCTTGCGGCAGAGGCGGTGGCCTCGCCCAAAGGGGCCAAGGGGCTGGTCTGCCTTCCCTATTTTTCAGGCGAGCGCACGCCGATCCATGACGCCAAGGCACGCGGCGCGTTCTTTGGCCTCGACCTGACGCATACGAGGGGCGACATGTTCCGCGCCGCGATCGAAGGGATTGCCGCAGGCACGGCGCATGTGATCGAGACCTATGCCGAGGTCGGTGCCGCCCCGTCCAAGGTGCTGGCGGTCGGCGGGGGGACCAAGAACTCTGTGTGGATGCAGGCGACGTCCGACATGGGAGAGATCGCGCAGCTTGTCTGCGAGCATACGCTGGGCGCAAGTTACGGCGACGCATTCCTTGCCGCCTGCGCCGTGGGACTGGCGGTGCAGGACGACATCGGCCAGTGGAACCCGGTGGTCAGTGTGGTCAGGCCCGAAACGGTGGAGGCCTATCGGCGCCAGTATCCGCTGTGGAAAGCGTTGTACCTGCAGACGCGCGAGATCGCGTGGGGACTGGGGGGGTGAGCCTCCGGTCAAACTGACGTTCAAGGAAATTGCCGGCAAACCGGAAACAAGGCGCAAGGCGCTGTTTTTCCGGTGATGTGAAAAACGGGGGCCACCGGCCCCCATTTCTCGCGTTCAAGCCAACAGCTCAGGCTGCCGGCATCAATACCGTGTCGATGATGTGAATGACACCGTTCGACGTCGCGACATCCGCCGCGCTGACTTTGGCCGCACCGACATGCACGGCACCATCTTTGCCCATGATATGCACCTTCTCGCCGCCCAGGGTGGCAACGTCGGCCATCTTGTCGGTGAAATCAGCCGCCATATGCTTGCCCGACACGACGTGCAGTTTCAGGATCGCGGTCAGCTTGTCGAGGTTGGCGGGCTTTACCAGTTCTTCGACCGTACCGGCCGGCAGTTTGGCAAAGGCGTCATTGCTTGGCGCAAAGACGGTAAAGGGGCCAGCGCCCGACAGCGCGTCGGTCAGGTTTGCCGCAGTCAAGGCGGTCACAAGCGTCGAGAAAGCCGGGTTACCGGCTGCAGTTTCAACAATGTTCATGGAAAGTCCTTTTTCGCGGACGGTACGCCCGCTCAACCTGATATGAGGCGCAGCCCAACCATTGGTAGGTCAGGGGGCAAGATATGTTTGCAAGCGCAGCATATTGTTGCCGGCGACCGCGTCGCCGATGCTCCCAAGCCCGCTAAAGCTCGGGCAGATCAACCACACCCTTGCGCAGGATAAAGCACCCATAGGGCCCGCTGTCGCCCGTCCGGATGATCGCAAACGCACGTTTGGCCGCGGCGTAGAAGGCGAACCGCTCCAGCGCCTGCATCTTCACCGCGCGACCTTCGGCGGCATCCACAACCGCCTGCATCCGCCCGAACACCGGCACGACGCCATCGGGATCGCCCACCACCTGCATCCGGCTGACGGGCGCATCCACAAAGGTGTCCAGCGGCATCAGCGTCAGGATCGCCCGCGTCGCCGTCGGGATGTCGCACCCGGACAGGTCCACGAGCCGACCATAGGTTGTCTCGGCGGCGATGGTCGCCGCGGGGTGGTTCACGTCGCAGATCACCAGATCGTCGCCATGCCCCATCAGCATCAATACATGCACGATCTCGGCGGACAGGCGCTGGTCGATGCCCTTCAGCACTACTTTACCGCCCCCGCCGCCATCCCCTTTATGATGAACCGCTCCAGCAGGATGCCGACCACGATCAGCGGCAGGATCGCGGCAAAGGACAGCGCCGCCATCGACCACCAGCTGATCCCTTGGCTGCCGGTCTGGCTGGCAACCATGACGGGCAGCGTTGCCGCGTGGGTGGAGGTCAGAAGGGCCGCAAAGAAATATTCGTTCCAGGTCAGCACCAGCGACAGGATGAAGGCCGCGACCATGCCGGGCAGGGCGATCGGCAGGATGATGGTGAAGAACGCCCCCCAGACCCCAAGGCCGTCCACCATCGCGGCCTCTTCGAGTTCGGTGGGGATCGATTCGAACTGATCCTTCATGATCCAGATGACGATGGGCAGCACCGACAGGGTATAGACCAGGATCAACCCGATCCGCGTGTCCAGAAGGTCAACCTCGCGGTACAGGACCAGGAAAGGGAGGGCCAGAACCACGGGCGGCAAGATCAGTTGGCTGAGAAAGAAGAACGAGATGTCGGGATTGCGCATGTACCCGAACTTGTAGCTGAACCGCGACAACCCGTAAGCCGCAAGCGAGCCCAGGATCACCGCCAGGGTGGACGAGACCGTCGCCGCGATCAGGGAATTGGTGAACCGCTTGAAGAACTCCAGCCGCACGGTGGATTCCGCGCCGATGGTGTCGGGCGACAGGCCCAAGGACTTCCATCCCAGCCATTTCGGCGTGAAATCGACCCAGGGGATCATGTTCCCCTTCATCACGTCGGGGGCCATCTTGAAGCTGGTGGTGATGGTCCAGTAGATCGGAAACAGGCAGATGATCGCCCAAAGGATCAGCACTGCGTAGATCAGGGCGCGGCTGGCATACCATTGGGCGCGAAAACCTTTATCGACCGCGGCGTCGTGGAAGATCTGCGTTTCGGTCGCCATGCGTCAGGTCCTCGGCCGGGTGAAACGGTCGGCCACCTTCATCAGAACGGTCATCAGGATGATGATGACGACTAGGTAGACCATCGCCAGCATGGTCCCGTAGCCCACGTTCGAGCGATCCCGATATTCGCGGA
The DNA here is from genome assembly GCA_031426185.1 of Rhodobacterales bacterium. GTDB lineage: Bacteria > Pseudomonadota > Alphaproteobacteria > Rhodobacterales > Rhodobacteraceae > JAJNPS01. The sequence continues at coordinate 3,608 of JANPKV010000083.1, forward strand.
AGATAAAGCTGGTGACGGTATCGGTGGCGCCGCCGGGGCCGCCGCTTGTGACCGTAATGACGATATCGGCAAGCTTGAGCTTGAAGATGATGCGGATGAGGATCGCCGTGATCGATACCGGCAGCATCAAGGGGAATGTCACTTCCCAGAACGATTTCCATCCCGTGGCGCCGTCCACCTTGGAGGCTTCGGTCAGTTCCTTCGGGATCGCCTGCAGGCCCGCCAGCAGCATGATCATCATGAACGGGATGAAGGTCCAGGCATCCATGATCATGATCGTCAGGCGCGCCATTTCGGGGGTGCCGAAGAAGGACGGGTTTTCCCAGCCGAAGAACCGCGCCAGCCGCGCCATCGGGCCGAACCGCCCCTCCAGCATCGACTTGCCGATCATCCAGCTGACCGCCACCGGCGACAGCATCAAGGGCATCAGGAACGCCACGCGAAAGAACTTGCGCGCCCGGATCTGGCTGTTCAACAGCAGCGCCAGGCCGAAGGCGATGGCATATTCCACCAGGATCGCCAGCGTGTACCAGACCATGTTGGTCATGGCGTTCCAGTAGAACGGGTCGGTCCACATCTGGCGCAGGTTGTCCAGACCGTTGAAGGCGCGCCCGTCCGGTGCCGACAGGTTCCAGCTGGAAAACGCGATGACCAGACCAAAGATCAGGGGAAACACCACCAGCGAGATGACGAACAATGCCGCAGGCAGCACGAACAGCACCCGCTTGCCCTGTTCGCCCTTGGTGATGACCTGTCCCCAGCACAGGCATACGGCCCAGAAGATGTAGGCATAAAGCACGGGCCGCCAGTTGGTGAAACCCGCATCAACCAAGCCTGCCGCATAGGCACCCTGCCAAAGGGCCAGCGCAGCCAAAAGCACCGCCGATCCCCAGATGACCCCGGCTCCGAACCGTTTTCGCCCCGGCGAAATGTCGTCGCGTGTCACGACGTGAAGAAGGTCACCGTTGCTCATGACTGACATGTTAGCTTGGCGAAACGGGGGTGGGAAGGGGGATTTGAACTAAGCTTTGCGCGCGCATTTGCCACATGGAATCACACGGGCAGTGCGCAGGTAAAAATGACCGCTTCGTCGCGTTTGTTTTGCTGCAAAAAATGGCGAAGAAGTCGTGGGTGACAAGGTCGGAACTGTTAGCCATCCACACAACAATTGGATTTAACTAGATAAAAACACAGGATCGTTTTTTTACCTCATACAGAATGCAAAATTTGTAACGTTTCACTTACAGTTGCAAATGTAAGGCAATAGTGACAGATTGACGCAGGGGCTGGATCGAAATGTCGATTTGGTGACCCGGGCAGAGCCAAGGTCGTCCCTCTGTTCAAAAGCAAATAGTGACGACGAGGGCACGGAGGAACAACAATGTCCAACGATCCTGACAAGGTCTGGCCGACTGGCCTGAACTTGAGAGAAGCAGAAGAAGTCCACAGC
>JANPKV010000084.1:0-42144 GCA_031426185.1 Rhodobacterales bacterium
ATTGCCGTCCGCGACCAGGATGCGCTTGACGGTGCCCGCGCGCGGCGCGGGGATCTGGTTCATCGTCTTCATCGCCTCGATGATGAGGACGGTCTGGCCCTCGTTGACAGTCGCGCCGACCGTCACAAAGGGCGAGGCGCCAGGTTCGGCCGACAGATAGATCGTGCCCACCATCGGCGATGTCACGGCGCCAGGATGCTGGGCAGGGTCTTCGTTCGCGAGGGCGGGTGCGGCGGCAGCGGCCGGGGCAGCCTGAAGCGCGGGCGCATAGGTCGGTGCGGCCATCTGCATCACCTGGGCCGCCTGCTTGACGACCCGAACCTCCAGGCTGTCATCCTCGCCATATTCGCGCTTGACCGACAATTCGGTCAGTTCGTTCTTGTTCAACAGTTCCGCCAGCGCCTGAATGAACGCGACATCGGAATCCGGGTTGTTCTTGCTCATGCTGTCCTCTTGGCCTTCATACCGCGTTATTGCCGGGGGCTGGGCCACCACCGTCCCGGCTTGATCGGTTTGCTTATAGCGAAGGCCGAGGCACGAGAAAAGCACGAGTTATGGGCAGTGCCGCAGGGATGCAACCCCTGCAGGCCATAATCGGTCCCCTCATGAATTTTATCGTTTGATAAAAAAACCGGGCTGTGCCAGTTTTTGCCCATGTCGCCAACCTTGGGAAAGGCCAGCCGCCCGATGACCCACAGCCCGCTGACGCCCGGCATCGTGCCGGGGCGCTTGCCCGCAGAGGCCTATTGCAACAACTTTGCCGATCACAGCCCGCCCTTGGATGTCCATGAGGCGCGGGTGGCGGCGGACCGCTGCTATTTCTGCCACGATGCGCCTTGCATCACGGCCTGTCCGACGTCGATCGACATTCCGCTGTTCATTCGCCAGATCGCAACCGGCACGCCCGAGGCCGCCGCCAAGACGATCTGGGACCAGAACATTCTTGGCGGCATGTGCGCCCGGGTCTGTCCGACCGAAACCCTGTGCGAAGAGGCCTGCGTGCGCGAGGCCGCCGAGGGCAAGCCGGTGGAAATCGGCGCGCTGCAGCGCTTTGCCACCGACACCGCGATGGCCAAGGACCTGCATCCGTTCACCCGCGCGCCCCGGACCGGCAAACGCGTGGCGGTCGTCGGGGCAGGGCCCGCAGGTTTGGCCTGCGCGCATCGGCTGGCGCTGCGGGGGCATGATGTCGTCATTCATGAACGCAGGCCCAAGGCGGGCGGCCTGAACGAATACGGGATCGCCAGCTACAAGACCACCGGCGGATTTGCGCAGAAAGAGGTGGAATGGCTGCTGCGGATTGGCGGCATCGAGATCCGGACCGGCGTTGAACTTGGCCGCGACATGACGCTCGACCAGTTGCGCCGCGACTTTGACGCGGTGTTCCTCGGGATCGGGTTGCAAGGCGTCAATGCCCTGCGCGCCGAGGGCGAGGACAAGGCCGGGGTGCGCGACGCGGTGGATTTCATCGCCGAGCTGCGGCAGACGGTGGATGTCTCGACCCTGCCGATCGGGCGCGATGTGGTGGTCATCGGCGGCGGCATGACAGCGGTCGATGCGGCCGTGCAGTCCAAGCTGCTGGGCGCCGAAAACGTCACCATCGTCTACCGCCGTGGCCGCGAGAAGATGAGCGCCAGCGGCTATGAACAGGACCACGCTGTGCAGGCGGGGGTGCGCATCATCCACAACGCGGCTCCCTTGCGCGTGCTGGGCAACGGGGCCGCCACGGCGGTGGAGTTTGCCTATACCGCCGATGGCCCCGGCGGGCTGACCCTGTCGCCCGAGACCTTCACGCTCAAGGCGGATCAGGTCTTCAAAGCGATCGGGCAGTCCCTGCTTGGCGCGCCCGAAGGTCTGCCGGTCCAGGGCGGCAAGATTGCGGGCGGTCTGGCGGGTGTCTGGACGGGCGGCGATTGCGCCGCTGGCGGTGAAGACCTGACGGTTACCGCGGTGGCCGAGGGGCGTGACGCGGCAGAGACTATCCACTTTCATCTCGCTGGCGTGTTATGACCCTGACTTGCGCACCGACGTCCGACCCACTAACGCTTCGCCGCGACATCAGCGGGGTAGCGCATGTTGGACGGCATCATCGACGCGACCTTGGGATTTGTGCGCGACAACCGCGATTGGGCGTTCTGGATCGCACTGTTCTTTGCCATGGGCGAGACGACGGCGTTTGTGTCGATCGCCATTCCCTCCACCGCGATCCTTCTCGGTGTCGGCGCGCTGGTTGCCACGGGCGAGTTGTCGCTGTTCCCGATCTGGGCAGGCGCGACCATCGGCGCGGTGATCGGGTCGTTCTTTTCGTACTTCCTGGGCTGGCGGTACGGCGACGCGATCCTGAAGCTGTGGCCCTTGCGCGATCATCCCGACCTGGTGGAGCGCGGCAATCTGGCGTTCCGGAAATGGGGCGTGGTCGCCGTCATCATCGGACACTTCTTCGGCCCCTTGCGGGCGGTGGTCTTCGTGATGGCGGGCATCGCGCGCATCCCGCTGGTCCGGTTCGCCCCGGTGAACATCGTGGGCTGCATGGCCTGGGCCTATGTGACGCCGAAATTCGGCGAGGTGGCGGGCCACGTGTTCGGCTGGCTCTGGAACCTCCTGCCGTTCTGATCCTGTCCCAATTCAGCCGCCACGCCCGCCGGGACCACCCGCGCGGCCTGCGCCAACATGGAGGAAGCCATGGCAAACCTTGCCTCTGATTTCATCGGCATCAAATCCCCGAACCCGTTCTGGCTGGCCTCGGCCCCGCCGACCGACAAGGAATACAATGTCCGCCGCGCCTTCGAGGCTGGCTGGGGCGGCGTGGTCTGGAAGACGCTCGGCTCCGAGGGCCCGCCTATCGTCAACGTCAACGGCCCCCGTTATGGCGCGATCTGGGGGGCAGACCGCCGTCTTTTGGGTCTGAACAACATCGAACTGATCACCGACCGCCCGCTGGAGGTGAACCTGCGCGAGATCAAGTCGGTCAAGCGTGACTACCCCGACCGCGCCATGATCATCAGCCTGATGGTGCCCTGCGACGAAGAGTCGTGGAAGGACATCCTGAAGCGGATCGAGGATACCGAGGCTGACGGGGTGGAATTGAACTTCGGTTGCCCGCACGGCATGGCCGAACGCGGCATGGGATCGGCCGTGGGGCAGGTGCCGGAATATATCGAAATGGTCACCCGCTGGGTCAATCAATACAGCCGCATGCCCTGCATCGTGAAACTGACGCCCAACATCACCTCGATCCTGCCGCCCGCGATCGCGGCACATCGGGGCGGGGCGGACGCTGTCAGTCTGATCAACACGGTGAAATCGATCACCAATGTCGACCTTGACCACTTCTCGCCCCTTCCGATGATCGACGGCAAGGGCAGCCACGGCGGCTATTGCGGCCCGGCGGTGAAGCCCATCGCGCTGAACATGGTGGCCGAGATCGCCCGCCACCACGAGACGCGCGGCTTGCCCATCAGCGGGATCGGCGGCGTCACGACCTGGCGCGACGCGGCGGAGTTCCTGGCGCTGGGGGCGGGCAATGTGCAGGTCTGCACGGCGGCGATGACCTATGGGTTCAAGATCGTGCAGGAAATGATCTCCGGCCTGTCGCAATACCTCGACGAAAAGGACATGGCGCTTTCCGACCTCGTCGGCCGCGCCGTGCCGAACTTTGTCGAATGGCAGGATCTGAACCTGAACTACGTCACCAAGGCGCGCATCGACCAGGACCTGTGCATCAGTTGCGGGCGCTGCTTTGCCGCCTGCGAGGATACCAGCCACCAGGCGATTTCCATGTCGCCGGATCGGGTGTTCGAGGTGATGGATGACGAATGCGTCGCCTGCAACCTGTGCGTCAATGTCTGCCCGGTGGATAACTGCATCACGATGGAGGAACTGCCGAAAGGCGCTGTCGACCTGCGGACCGGCAAGACGGTCGGGGACTTCGCCAACTGGACCACGCATCCCAACAATCCCGGTGCCGTTGCGGCAGAATAGGCAGCTTTCGGCCTGACACCCTCAAGGCGGCCCCCACCAGGGCCGCCTTTGTCGTTCATACCGGCTTGACCCATACATACCATATGGTATGTTTATCCTCGGATCGAGGAGGATCACGTCATGCTTAACCCAGTTGTCGACGACACCACTTGGGCCGCTGCCCGGGACGCGCTTTTGGACGAGGAAAAAGCCGCGACGACCATGCTTGACCGCATCGCGGCCAAGCGCCGCCACATGCCCTGGCGCGAGGTGACGCGCGATTACCGTTTTGTCACGCCGGATGGCCCCGCAGGGCTGGCGCATCTGTTCGACAACCGGCGCCAGTTGATCGTCTATCACCACATGATGCGCGGCGGTGATCGGGACCCCTGTTCGGGCTGCGGGCTTTTGGCCGACCAGGTGCCACACCTGGCGCATCTTCATGCGCGCGATACCACCTTTACCATGGTCTCAAGCGCACCCTTGGCCGAAATCCTGGCCTTTCGCGCCCGCATGGGCTGGACCTTCCCTTGGGTCGAATCCACCGACAGCTTTACCCCCGACCACAACATGGGCGATAGCGGACCTGGCTTTACCGTGTTCATTCGCGATCAGGACCGCGTCTTTCACACCTACACCACGACGGACCGGGGGACCGAGACCGCGCTGACGGTCTGGGGTCTTCTGGACATGACCCCGATGGGGCGGCAGGAAAACTGGCAGGATGCGCCCGACTGGGTGCCCCAGGGCGCGCCCTATCAGTGGTGGCGGCTGCACGACCGGTACGCGCAGGACTAGATCGCCAGCTGCTGGCCCATCTCGACGACCCGGTTCGAGGGCAGGCGGTAAAAGTCTGTGGCATCCGACGCGCCGCGCGTCAGCCACAGAAAGATCCGCTCCTGCCAAAGGTTCAGGCCCTGGCTGCTGGTCACCTTGAAGGTGCGCCGGTTGAGGAAGAAGGACGTCGTCATGATGTCGAACTTGACCCCCCGCTTGCGGGCCAGCGCCAGCGCGCGGGGGACGTTGGGCGTTTCCATGTAGCCGAAGGTGATCGTGATGCGGATGAACGCGTCGCTCAGCCGGTCAATCGTCAGCCGGTCGGCATCGGGTACGTTCGGCGTCGTTGCCACCGCGACCTTCACGATCAGGTTCTGCGCATGCAGCACACGGTTGTGCTTGATGTTGTGCATCAGCGCCGAGGGGGCCATGTCGGGATCGGCGGTCAGAAACACCGCCGTTCCGGGCACGCTGACCGGCTTTGACTTGATCAGCATCTGGATGAAGGCTGTCAGCGCCACACTGCTGGCATTCGCCTTGCCCTGGACATAACGGGTGCCCTTGACCCAGGTCCAGATCAACAGGCACATCGTCGCCGCCATCAGGATCGGGACATAACCACCATCCACGACCTTCAGGATGTTGGCCCCCAGAAACAGCGTCTCCAGCATCAGGATCGGCACCATCACCGCCAGCACTTTCCACAAAGGCCAATTCCACGCCTTGAGAAACAGCACGAATGCCAGGATGGAGGTGATCACCATGTCGCCCGTCACCGCGATCCCGTAAGCCGAGGCAAGGCTGGACGATGACCCGAAGGCAAGCACCAGTGCCAGGACCCCGAACGCCAGGATGCCATTGACCTTGGGCAGGTAGATCTGGCCCGCCTGGGTTTCGGAGGTGTGGCGGATCTCCAGTCGTGGCAAGAGACCCATCTGCGAGGCCTGCTGCATCATCGAAAAGGCGCCCGAGATCACAGCCTGGCTTGCGATTACCGTGGCCATCGTGGCCAGGATCACCAGCGGCAGCAAGGCCCAGCCCGGCGCCATCAGAAAGAACGGGTTTTCCGCCGTCTCGGGATGGGCCAGCACCAGCGCGCCCTGTCCCAGATAACTGAGCGTCAGCGCCGGAAAGACCAGTACCCCCCAGGCGATGCGGATCGGGCGGCGGCCGAAATGACCCATATCCGCATAAAGTGCCTCGCCCCCGGTGACGGCCAAAAACACCGATCCCAGCACGATCAGCGACGCAAACCCGTTCGCGCCGATGAACCAGATCGCGTACCACGGGTTCAGCGACCCCAGAATCGACCAGTCGTCGCCGATATGCCAAAGACCCATCAGGCCCATCACCACGAACCAGATCACCATGATCGGGCCAAAGAACCCCGCCACGCGCGCGGTCCCCTTGTTCTGCACCAGAAACAGCCCGATGATGATGACCATCGTGACGGGGACGACAAAGGTCTCGAACCCGGGCACGACCAGCGCCATGCCCTCGACCGCAGACAGTACCGACATCGCCGGTGTGATGATCGCGTCTCCAAAGAACAGCGAAATACCGATCGCGCCTAGTGCCAACAGCCAGCCCGGCCTGCGCCCCAGGGCCCGTTGCACCAGCGCGACCAGAGACAGGGTGCCCCCTTCGCCCCGGTTGTCCGCGCGCATCACCAGGATCACGTATTTGACCGTCACGATCAGGATCAGCGTCCAGATCAAAAGCGAAATCACCCCGAGAACGTCGCTGCGCCCCAACCCGTCGCGGCTGGCGGCATGCAGGGATTCGCGCATTGCATAGAGCGGCGAGGTGCCGATATCGCCGTAGACGACGCCGATGCAACCCAGCACCAAGGCAACCATATTCTTGGGTGCGTGACTGCCGGCTGCATCGTCGGCAGTCGGCGGGGAGGGGTCGGCAGTCATCGGATCAATCTACCGAATAATGGCAGCGAGATGTGCGCTACACCCTGGCCGCGGGCAGAGTCCAGCCTTTTGCTGTCGCGGGGATCAGGTGGCACCCGGCGTCAACAGCCGGCGGATCAGGGTATCAAGAAACTCGCCCGCTTCGGCAAAGGGATCATGCCCGGGCCCGAGCACCGCGCGTACCTGCATGTCGAAATCGGCATAATGCTGCGTCAGGGCCCAGATCGAAAAGATCAGGTGGACCGGATGCAGCCTTGCGATGCGCCCCTGGTCCATCCAGGCCTGCAACACCGCCGCCTTGTCATCGACAAGCCGTTTCAGATCGCCCTCGATCGCGGCACGCATCCGCGGCGCACCTTGCAGGATCTCGTTGGCAAAGAGGCGGCTTTCACGGGGAAAGTCGCGGGCGAGGTCCAGCTTGCGGCGGACATAGGCCTGCACTTCGGTCACCGGATCCCCTGCCGCGTCCATGGCGCGCAGGGGATCAAGCCAGGTCTCCAGCATCCGCGTCAAAAGCGCCTGATGGATCCCCTCCTTGGACGGGAAATAGTAAAGCAGGTTGGGCTTGGACAAACCCGCCAGATCGGCAATCTGATCCAGCGTCGCGCCCCGGAAGCCTTGCGCTGAAAACACGTCCAGAGCCGCCTCCAGGATGACATCGCGGTTCTTTTGCTGGATGCGGGACTTTGGGTGGGACATGGGTTTTCGGGTCGCTGTGGCAGGGTTCGGGCGCCGAACTTGGATCAAATCGCGCGCCGATGCAAACCCAACTGCGGCGCGTCCTTGCGACCGCCCCCACGTGCCGGACGCCGCGTCCCGGCACCTTGGTGACAGGTTTTCGCAGACCGCCCCGATGCGTGTCGCCAGACAAGGTCAGCGCCATCCGGTGCCTTGTCGCGGGTCGTCAGAATTGCACCCGCGTCGGCTAGAGCAGCGCCTCCAATGCGCGGACCACCAGGGCGTGATCCTCTACCGAAGGTAGCCCCGATACCGTCACCGCAGCCACGACGCCGACGCCTTTGACGCGGACAGGGACGCTGCCGCCATGCACGGCAAACTCCGCTTCGGACAGGCCGTTCGAGGTGAGGCTGTCGCCCTTTGCCGCCATGCGGGTGCCAACCAGCAACGATGATGCCTGCCACTTCAGCGCGGCATTGCTTTTGCGCCGCGCCCATGTGTCGTTCAATGGCGTGGCCCCCGGCATCGCTGCATGGAAGAGGGTGCGATCCGGCGTGCGGATGTCGATCACGATCGGCAACTTTCCATCACGCGCCATCGCGACCAGCGCCAGCCCGAGATCGACCGCCACCGTCTCGTCGAACCGCGACAGGACGAGGCGGCGCTCTTGTTCTTCCAAGGTCAGGATATCCATGCATCACCTTTGCTGATCGGTTGGCGACCGAAGTGCGCCATTTCGTGCCGCGCCGCGCTCATGGCGCATAATCAAGCAGCCATGTCTGTGCAAGTCTGCGATATTCGCGTTGACCGGGCCCGACGCTTGTGGTCGCCTTTGTCTTGACCATACGGTCAGAAAATGAGTCGGGACACGGGGCATCCAAGACCCCGGCGGACGGGGAGAATGACATGCCACTGCCTGGGCAAAACCTGCGGATCAATTCCGAACGCCTCTGGGCCAGCCTCGGAGAGATGGCGCTGATCGGACCTGGCGTGGCAGGCGGTTGCAATCGGCAGACCCTGACCGATGCCGATGGCGAAGGGCGGCACCTGTTCGCGCGCTGGTGCGCCGATGCAGGCATGACCATGGGCGTCGACAGCATGGGCAACATGTTCGCGACGCGGGCGGGGACCGATGCTGCGGCCTTGCCGGTCTACATGGGTTCGCATCTGGACACCCAGCCGACCGGGGGACGCTATGACGGGGTGCTGGGCGTCCTTGGTGCGCTGGAAGTGGTGCGGACCATGAACGACATGGGGGTGCGCACAAAGCATCCCATCGTGGTCACGAACTGGACCAACGAGGAGGGCGCGCGCTTTGCGCCGGCGATGCTGTCCAGCGGTGTTTTCGCAGGCGTGCATACCGAGGCCTATGCCAAGGGTCGCAAAGACCCCGAGGGCAAGCTTTTCGGTGATGAACTGGCGCGGATCGGCTGGGTTGGCGACGAGGTTGTCGGTGCCCGCAAGTTGCACGCAATGCTGGAGTTGCACATCGAGCAGGGCCCGATCCTGGAGGCCGAGGGCAAATCCATCGGCGTCGTGACCCACGGCCAGGGCCTCTGGTGGCTGGAGATTACCCTGACCGGCAAGGACGCCCATACCGGATCGACGCCGATGAACATGCGGGTGAATGCGGGCCTCGGCATGGCGCGGATCACCGAACGCGTCCACCAGATCGCGATGAGCCACCAGCCCAACGCCGTCGGCGCGGTGGGGCAGGTGAAGGTTTTCCCGAACTCGCGCAACGTGATCCCGGGGAAAGTGGTCTTCACGGTGGACATCCGGTCGCCCGAACAGGCGAAGCTGGACGCCATGAAGGCCGAGGTCATCCGCGCCGCCCATGCGGTGGCGAAGGAACTGGGGCTCGGGTGCGAGATCGAGGACGTGGGCCACTTCGACCCCGTCACCTTCGATCCCGGCCTCGTGAAGATCGTCCGCCAAGCGGCCGAAAAACTGGGCTATTCCCACATGGACATCGTCTCTGGCGCCGGCCACGACGCCTGCTGGATCAACCGCGTCGCCCCCACGGTGATGGTGATGTGTCCCTGCGTGGATGGGCTGTCGCACAACGAGGCGGAGGAGATCAGCCCGGAATGGGCGGCGGCGGGGACGGATGTGCTGCTGCACGCGGTGCTTGAAGTGGCGGAGGTGGATGGGTAGATGCGATGGCCGTTGATATTAATCACCCAATTCCTTGCCCAACCTGCGGGCTTATTTTGAATCCCTCCGCAACTTCATGCCCTGGATGTCAAAAGGTGTTCAACGGTCATCTTGGCGACGAGGAATGGCTCGACACAAACGGCATTCTTGAACGTACAGGCATAGGAATCGTATTTGGGCTGTTTTCCGGCGCTGCTTCGATAATTGTGTTGGGCGCACTCGGATTTCACAAGGAAGACGACTGGAATCCTTCGATGATCACGCTTTGCCTCGGTGCTTTGGTACCATTGTGTATTCTAGCGATCGCTTGGGTTCAGCTAGGAGTTCCTAGGGACATTGCGCGTTTCCGTGCTGAAAAGCTTCCAGTAGACCCTCGTTATGTCGGCATTGGCGCAACACCCGCCCTATTCATTCTATGGAAAATCATCTGGTGAGGAACCCATGACCACCATCATCAAGAACGGCACCGTCGTCACCGCCGACCTCACCTACAAGGCCGATGTGCGGATCGAGGGCGGGGTGATCACCGAGATCGGGCAGGGCCTCAAGGGCGGCACTGAACTCGACGCGACCGGCTGCTATGTCATGCCCGGAGGGATTGATCCGCATACCCATCTTGAGATGCCCTTCATGGGCACCTATTCGGCAGATGATTTCGAGAGCGGCACGCGGGCGGCTGTCAGCGGCGGCACCACCATGGTCGTCGATTTCGTGCTGCCGGGGCAGGGACAGGGGCTAATGGATGCCATGCAGATGTGGCACAACAAGTCAGGGCGCGCGACCTGCGACTACTCCTATCACATGGCGATCACCTGGTGGGGCGAGCAGGTCTGGGACGACATGAAGACCGTCACCGAGGCGGGCATCAACACCTTCAAGCATTTCATGGCCTACAAGGGCGCGCTGATGGTGAACGACGACGAGATGTTCGCCAGCTTTACCCGCTGTGCGGACCTCGGCGCGCTGCCGCTTGTGCATGCCGAAAATGGCGACGTGGTGGCCGAACTGCAGCGCCGGCTGATGGCCGAGGGCAATACCGGCCCCGAGGCCCATGCCTATTCGCGGCCCCCCGAGGTGGAGGGAGAGGCCACCAACCGCGCCATCATGATTGCCGACATGGCGGGCGTGCCGGTCTATATCGTGCATACCTCGTGCGAGGAGGCGCATGAGGCGATCCGCCGGGCGCGGATGCTCGGGAAACGGGTCTACGGCGAGCCGTTGATCCAGCACCTGACGCTGGACGAGAGCGAGTACAAGAACCCCGACTGGGACCATGCGGCGCGGCGGGTGATGTCGCCCCCCTTCCGCGACACGCGGCACCAGGACAGCCTTTGGGCAGGCCTCGCGGCGGGGTCGCTGCAGGTGGTGGCGACGGATCATTGCGCCTTCACGACCAAGCAGAAACGTTTCGGAATCGGCGATTTCACCAAGATCCCGAACGGCACCGGGGGTCTGGAAGACCGGATGCCGATGCTCTGGACCCATGGCGTGGCGACCGGGCGGCTGACGATGAACGAGTTTGTCGCCGTCACCAGCACCAACATTGCCAAGATCATGAACATGTATCCCAAGAAGGGCGCAATCCTGGTGGGCGCGGATGCCGATATCGTGGTGCTGGACCCGCAAAAGGGCAAGACCATCACGGCGGCCAATCAGCAATCCGCGATTGATTACAACGTGTTCGAGGGCAAAGCTGTGAAGGGTCTGCCGCGCTACACTCTCAGCCGCGGCAAGGTGGTGGTGGATGACGGAGAGGTCAAGACCGAGGAAGGCCACGGCAAGTTCGTGGCGCGCCAGCCGAACGGCGCGGTGAACCGGGCGCTGACCCAGTGGAAGGATCTGACCGCCCCGAGGCCCGTGGTGCGGTCGGGCATTCCGGCGAGCGGGGTGTGACCGGATGAAAGTCGCGCTGATCGTCGCAGGCGGAAGCGGAATGGGCGCGGCATCCGCCCGAGCACTTGCGACGGACGGATTTGAGGTCGGAATCCTCTCCTCGTCCGGCAAGGGTGAGGCGCTTGCCAAGGAACTGGGCGGCGTCGGCGTAACCGGGTCAAACCAGTCAATACCTGACCTTCAGCGGCTGGTTGATGCGGCCATGGCGCGCTGGGAGCGTATCGACGTTCTCGTGAATTCAGGCGGGCACGGTCCCCGCTCTCCGCTGTTGGAGATCACCGACGAGGACTGGCACAGGGCCATCGACATCTACTTTCTGAACGTCGTGCGACCGACGCGCCTGGTGACGCCGATCATGAAGGCGCAAGGCGGCGGGGCGATCATCAACATTTCGACCGCCTGGGTGTCCGAGCCATCGCCGATGTTTCCGACCTCGGCGGTGGCGCGGGCGGGTCTTGCGGCCTTTACCAAACTGTTTGCCGATACCCATGCTGCCGACAATATCCGCATGAACAATATTTTGCCTGGCTGGATCGACAGCTTGCCGAAGACCGATGAGCGCGCCGCCTCGGTGCCGATGAAACGCTACGGCACGGCGGAGGAAATAGGGCGGACGGTGGCGTTTCTGGCGTCGGAAGGGGCGGGGTACATCACCGGGCAAAGCTTGCGCGTGGATGGCGGATTGATGAGGTCGATATGACCTCAGCGGGGAACCAAACCTTCCAAGTCTGGCAGCAGCACCACGCTTTCCTGCTCGTTCGGGTCGGTACGGCTGATCACCGCCGTCGCCGGACCCGGGCCGGGGTTGAAGGGCAGGTGCGGCGTGTCGGCGGGGATATAGAGCAGGTCGCCCGCGGCGACCTCCATCCGGTTTTCAAGACGCGCGCCCCAATACATCACGGTGACCCCCTCCAGCATGTAGATCGCCGTCTCGTGCGTCGCGTGCTTGTGGGCGCGGGCACGGCCGCCGGGCGGGATGGTCAGAAGGTGCATGCAAATGCCCGTCGATCCCACGGTTTCGCGCGCGATGCCGGTGTTGTAGGTAAAGCCCTGCTTGCCGTCATAGGTGTCGGTCGGGCGCAGCTTGCGGCAAATGGCCATGGGAAACTCCATCTGATCGGGGGAATGTGTTGGGCTTGATCCTACTACGCGCCATCGCGGCGGGGAATTCCATTATGGGGCGCAGATGAAAGACACCTTGACCCCCAGCGCGCCGGTGATCGAGGCGCAGGGCTTGAACCTGGTGTTCCAGACCGGGGACGGGCCGGTGCATGCGCTGAAAGATGTCAACCTGACGATCAATCGCGGCGAGTTCGTCAGCTTCATCGGGCCTTCGGGCTGTGGCAAGACGACATTCCTGCGCGCGATCGCGGCGTTGGAACATCCCACGGGGGGCAGGCTCACGGTCAACGGCATGACGCCGGATCAGGCCCGACAGGCGCGGGCATACGGCTATGTGTTTCAGGCCGCGGGGCTTTATCCGTGGCGGACGATTTCGGGAAATATCAAGCTGCCGCTGGAAATCATGGGGTTTTCGCGCGCCGATCAGGAGGAACGGGTCGCACGGGTGCTGGAGCTGGTGGAACTGAAGGGGTTCGGCAACAAGTTCCCATGGCAGCTGTCGGGGGGGATGCAGCAGCGGGCATCGATTGCCCGGGCGCTGGCGTTTGATGCGGATATCCTGCTGATGGACGAACCCTTTGGCGCGCTGGACGAGATCGTGCGCGACCGGCTGAACGAAGAGGTGCTGAAGCTTTGGGCCCGCACCGGGAAAACCATCGGGTTCGTGACCCACTCGATCCCGGAGGCCGTGTATCTTTCCACCAAGATCGTGGTCATGTCGCCCCGCCCGGGGCGGATCACCGACATCATCGACAGCCCTTTGCCGCGCGAGCGCCCCTTGGACATCCGCGACAGCCGGGAGTTCATCGAGATCGCGCATCGGGTACGCGAGGGCCTCAGGGCAGGGCATTCGGATGAGGTTTGACCCTGTGAGCGGCGCCTGTCAGAGACGCGCCGAACCCTTGCCGCTTGGGCAGACCATCGTCACGGGGCGGTGTTTTTCATGAGCGGCCCCCTCATCATCTGGCTGCTTGGCGCAATGGCGGTGTTCGTGACCGCCAATACCGTGTTGCGCGCCTATTCGGCCAATGCGCAGGTCTGGTGGCTTGTGGGCGCGCTGTGTCTGTTCACGCTCGGCAACCTGATGATGGTGCGGCTGATGCGCGAGGGGGGGCTCGCGCTGGCAATCTCGGTCTCGTCGATCATCCAGTTGGTTGTCATCGGGCTTGTGGCATGGTTCGTGTTCAACGAGCGTCCGACCGGAATGCAGATGGCGGGCATGGCGTTGGGGGTCGTGGCGGTGGCGCTGATCGTCTGGCCGCAGGGGAGCAAGGGATGAACCGCGCGCTTCCCATCCTGACCGTCCTCGCCGGGATCATCGTGGTCTGGTATGCGGCGTCCGTCTGGATGAACTCCACTTGGGTCTTTGATCAGGCCGAACGCGCGGGGACGACGGTCACCTGGGCGGAGGTCATCCCCCAGACGATGGCGCAGGACCGCCCACTTTTGCCCCCACCGCATCAGGTGGCGTCGGTCCTGTGGGACGGGATCGCGGGGCAGGCGATCACGTCCAAGCGCAGCCTCGTCTACCACGCCTTTGTCACATTCAAGGGCACGCTGATGGGGTTCGCGCTTGGCATCGTCGTGGGTGTGGGCCTTGCCATGGCCATCGTGCGGTTCCGCGTCATGGACATGTCGGTGATGCCCTGGGCGATCATCAGCCAGACCATCCCCATCGTGGCGCTGGCGCCGATGATCCTGGTGGTGGCAAACCAGCTGGGCGTGCAGGGGCGCGATGTGCCCAAGGCGATCATTGCGGCCTATCTCAGTTTCTTCCCGGTGCTGGTCAGCATGATCAAGGGCTTGCGCAGCCCCGATCAGATGCAGCTTGACCTGCTGCGGACCTATGGCGCGAGCGAGGCGGCGATGTTTGTCAAGCTGCGGCTGCCCGCCTCGATGCCCTATTTCTTTGCCAGCCTGAAGGTGGCGATCGCGGCAAGCTTGATCGGGACCATCGTCGGCGAATTGCCGACCGGCGCGATCGAGGGGCTGGGCGCGCGGATGCTGATCGGCTCGCAGTTCGGCGAGCCCTTGATTATGTGGGCGGCGCTGTTTGCGGCGGCCATCCTGGCGGGATTGTTGATCGTGGCGGTGGGCGTGGTGGAACGGTTCGCGCGGGCGCGGATGGGGGTTCCGTCATGAGCTGGGTTGCGGGATCCGTCGTGTTCTGGCTCTTGGCCTGGGCACTGAATGCGCGGCTGGCGTCCACGGGCTGGTCACGCAGTCGGGTCGGGCGGCTCGTGGTGCCTGCGGTGTTCGGGCTCACCATCCTGGTTCTTTGGGAAGGCGTCGTGCGGGGCCTTGGGGTGTCGCCCGTCATCCTGCCGCCGCCATCGATGATCGCGGGCAAGATTGCCGGGTCGCTGGACGTCCTTTGGGCGGATGTCGTGCAGACCGTGTTCAAGGGCGCCTTGCCGGGTTTCCTCATCGGCTGCGGTGCCGCTGTTGCGACGGCCATCGCCATCGACCGTTCGCCCTTTTTGCAGCGGGGCTTGCTGCCCATCGGCAATTTTGTCGCCGCCTTGCCCATCGTGGGCCTCGCGCCCATTCTGGTGATGTGGTTCGGGTTCGACTGGCAGTCCAAGGCCGCCGTGGTGGTCGTGATGGTGTTCTTTCCGGTCCTGGTGAACATGGTCGCGGGCCTGCAGGCAAGCGAGCGGATGCAGGCCGACCTGATGGCAACCTGGGGGGCGAGTTACTGGCAGACACTGTTGAAACTTCGCCTGCCGGCAGCGATGCCGTTTCTGTTCAACGGGCTTAAAATTGCATCGACTCTGGCCCTGATCGGCGCAATTGTTGCTGAGTTTTTCGGCAGCCCCATCTATGGCATGGGATTTCGCATCTCGACCGAGGTCGGGCGGCTTGGCCTTGATATGGTTTGGGCGACGATTGCGGTCGCGGCCTTGGCGGGGTCGGCTTTGTACGGGCTGATCACGCTGATCGAACGATGGGTGACGTTCTGGCACCCGTCGCAACGGATTTGAAACGGGCCCCGGGAACACGGGGCCGTAACTTGGAGGGAAGACAATGAAAAAACTGCTTACAGCCGGGATTTTTGCCGCGTTCGCCGCGGGAACGACGCATGGCGCGCAGGCGGCAGACGACGTGACGCTGCAGTTGAAATGGGTGACGCAAGCCCAGTTCGCGGGCTATTACGTCGCCAAGGCCAAGGGGTTCTACGAAGAGGAAGACCTGAACGTCACCATCCTGCCGGGCGGCCCCGACATTGCGCCGACGCAGGTGATGGCAGGCGGTGGTGCCGATGTGATGGTGGACTGGATGCCGTCGGCGCTGGCTGCGCGCGAAAAGGGCCTGCCGCTGGTCAATATCGCACAACCCTTCGCGTCGTCGGGCCTGATGCTGACCTGTCTGGCCGACAGCGGCATCAAGGAACCGAAGGATTTCGCCGACAAGACGCTGGGCGTCTGGTTCTTCGGCAACGAATATCCCTTCCTGTCCTGGATGAGCCAGCTTGGCTTTGCCACGGATGGCTCTGCCGGGGGCGTGACGGTGCTGAAGCAGGGCTTCAACGTCGATCCGCTGTTGCAAAAGCAGGCGGCTTGCGTGTCGACCATGACCTATAATGAATACTGGCAGGTCATCGATGCCGGGATCACGCCCGAGCAGCTGGTGACGTTCAAGTATCAGGACATGGGCGTGGCGACGCTGGAAGACGGGCTTTACGTGCTCGAGGAGAAGCTGGCCGATCCCGCCTTTGAGGACAAGATGGTGCGGTTCGTGCGGGCCTCGATGAAGGGCTGGAAATATGCCGAAGCAAACCCCGACGAGGCGGCGATGATCGTGCTTGAAAACGACGAGACCGGTGCCCAGACCGAGGCGCACCAGAAGCGCATGATGGGCGAGATCGCCAAGCTGACGGCAGGATCGAACGGGGCGCTGGATGTGGCGGCGGCGGAAAAGACCGTCGCGAGCCTGTTGGCGGGCGGGTCTGACCCGGTCATCACCAAGGCTCCGGAAGGGGCCTGGACGAGCGTGATTACGGACAAGGCGCTGCAATAATCTAACCGACATCTGACAGGGGGGGCGCGCCGCAGGGTGCGCCCCCTTTGCTTTACAGGGCTTGTCAATTTGCCGTCTCGCGGTAAATCCTTTTGCCGGGGGGCCGCTTGACATGACACTGACCATTCTTGCGGGAAGCCGGTTGCGCGAACGCAGGCTTGGCTTGCAGTTGCGGCAGGCGGATGTGGCCCGCGCCGCCGGAATCTCGGCAAGCTATCTCAACCTGATCGAACATGACCGGCGACGGGCCACGGGCGATGTGCTGGTGCGGTTGGCGGGTGTTCTGGAACTGGCGCTGGACGATCTTGCCGAAGGCCACGAGGCGGCGCTGATGATGGACCTGCGCGCTGCGGCAAGCGGGGCCGTGATGCCGGTAGAGGCTGACCGGCTGGAAGATTTCGTCGGTCGCTATCCTGGCTGGGCAGCGCTATGCGCAAGCCTCCAGGGCCGCGTCGGGCGGCTGGAGCGCGTGGTGACGACGTTGAACGACCGGCTGTCGCATGACCCTCATCTGTCGGCGGCGGTGCATGATCTGCTGTCGGCGATCAGCGCTGTCCGCTCCACCGCGGCGATCCTGGCCGAGGACGGCGGTCTGCCAGCCGATTGGCGCGACCGGTTCCATCAGAACATCCACCAGGATGCCGAACGGATGACGCGCGGGGCCGAGGCGCTGGTGGCCTATCTTGCAGGGTCGGGCGCCGAGGTGGAAAGCGCAAGCTCGCCCCAGGAAGAGGTCGAGGCCTGGCTGTCATCGCGCGACTGGTACCTGAGCGAGGTGGAGCCGGGCGGTCCGGGGCCGGATGCGCTCGCGGGCGAAGTGGCAGGCTTGGCGTCAGCGGCGGCCCGCGATCTGGCGGCGGTGTGGGTTCTGCAAGCCGTCCGCGACGCGGCGATGGTGCCGCGCGCGCGGCTGGAGGCGGTGCTGGCCACGGGCGAGGATGATCCCTTGCAGATCGCGGGCAGCCTTGGCGCCGAGGTTCTGGCCGTGTTTCGCCGCATGGCGACTTTGCCCGGGCGTCCCGAGGGGCTGGTCGTGTGCGATGCGTCGGGCACCCTCACGTTTCGAAAACCGATCCCGGTCTTCACGCCGCCTCGGTTTGGTGCGGCCTGCGCGCTGTGGCCTCTTTATGCAGCCCTCGCCCGTCCGATGCTGCCGGTCGAGGCGCTGGCCGAGATGGACGGCCCGGCAAATCCAAGGCTGCGCCTGCGCGCCTACGCCCAGACACGGCATGTCGGCGGCTTTCAGGGGATCGAGCTGCGCAGTGCCGCCATGCTGATCACGCCGGTGCCCCAGGGCGTGGCGTCAGGATCGGTCCTGCCCATCGGGTCAACCTGCCGCGTGTGTTCGCGCACCGCCTGCCCGGCGCGGCGTGAACCATCGATCCTCGTGGCGTGACAAGCTTTTGACACCTGTCCCGGAACTGGCGATAGTCGGATCTGCGGATGACGTCCGCACCCTTTGGGGAGGGGGGCACAAGATGACCAAAGGGCGGCATGTCTTGCTGGTCGAGGACGAGCCCAACATCGCCGAGGCGATCAGTTTCCTTCTCACCCGCGACGGGTGTCAGGTGACGACGCTGGCCGATGGCTCAGAGGTCCTTGCCACGCTGCGCCGCCAGTCCGTGGATGCGCTGATCCTTGATCTGATGCTTCCCGGCGCGTCGGGGCTGGAGGTTCTGGCGGCCATCCGGGCGGACGCCGCGTTGTCCCGCCTTCCGGTCATGATGCTGACCGCCAAGGGCCAGCCGCATGACCGTGACGCCGCCGCGCGCGCGGGCGCGGACCGGTTCATGACCAAACCCTTCGCCAATGCAGAGATGGTGGCCGAGGTACGCGACCTTCTGGGAGGCTGATCGATGCCGCGCCGCCGGACCATGCCGTTCCTGCCCCGCAGCGGTTACCGGCTGCGGCGGTTGCATGATGCGGCGCGTCTTTTGCCGCTGTTCGGTCTGTTCCTCTTGGTCCTGCCGGTCCTGTGGACCCCGACTGACGATGAGCTTCGACGCACGGCCTCGGACGGCATCTATCTTTTTGCGGTCTGGATCGGGCTGATTGCTGTAGCGGCGCTTTTCGCGCGTAAGCTAGGACGCGCGCATGAGGACCCGGCCGAAAGGACGACCGAGCCCGGTGCAGCCGAGGGCGGCAACGATGCCCTTTAGCCTGCTTGTCCTGGCGTGCCTGTCGTATGTGATCTTTCTGTTCACCGTCGCCTTCATCGCCGAGAGGCGTGCTGCGACGGGACGGCTTGGGTTCTTGAGATCCCCGTTGGTCTATACCTTGTCGCTGTCGATCTACTGCACGGCCTGGACCTTCTACGGCGCGGTGGGCTACGCCGCGCGCTCGGGGCTGGAGTTCCTCACGATCTATCTGGGCCCGTCGCTGGTCTTTGTCGGCTGGTGGTGGGTCTTGCGCAAACTTGTCAGGATCGGGCGCGAACACCGCGTCACCTCCATCGCGGACCTGATCTCGTCGCGGTATGGCAAGTCGAACCTTCTGGGCGTGATCGTGACGGTGATCGCGGTGGTCGCGGCAACACCCTACATCGCGCTGCAACTGCAATCGGTCGTGCTGTCCTTTGGCGTCTTTGCAAGTGTCGCGCCCGAAGGCATGCAGCCGCCCGATGCGGCCCAGACGGCGATCTGGGTGGCGGCAGGGCTGGCCTTGTTCACCATCGTCTTCGGCACCCGCAACCTGGATGCCAACGAACAGCACCACGGCATTGTCACGGCCATCGCGGTGGAGGCGGTGGTCAAGCTGGTGGCGCTGCTGGCCGTGGGCGCGTGGGTCGTCTGGGGGCTGGCGGATGGCATCGGCGACATGATGGCGCGCATCGATGCCTCGGCCCTTGCCAACTGGGAGCTGAAGCCCGGCCGATGGACGGGCCTGATCTTTGTGTCGGCGGCGGCGGTGATCTGCCTGCCGCGGATGTTTCAGGTCATGGTCGTGGAGGCATCGGACGAACGTCATCTGGCCCGCGCCTCCTGGGCGTTTCCGGCCTATCTGATGCTGATGAGCCTGTTCATCGTGCCCATTGCCGTCATGGGACTGGAGCGCATGCCGGAGGGGTCCAATCCGGACCTGTTCGTGCTGTCGCTGCCCTTGGCCGAGGGGCAGGGCGCGCTGGCGATGCTGTCGTTCCTGGGGGGATTTTCCTCGGCCACCTCCATGGTGATCGTCGAGGCGATTGCCCTTGCCACCATGGTGTCGAACCATATCGTGATGCCGTTCTGGCTGCGGCTTCGCCCGGCGATGGATGTGTCGCGCGACCTGCGGCGTGTGGTCCTGTTGTCCCGGCGGATCAGCATCCTGGCCGTGCTGGGCCTTGGCTATGTCTATTACCGGGCATCGGGCGGGTCGGAGGCGCTTGCGGCAATCGGTCTTATCGCTTTCGTGGGCGTGGCCCAGTTCCTGCCTGCAATGATCGGCGGCATCTTCTGGCGCGGAGCGACGCGCAGCGGTGCGGTGGCGGGCCTTCTGGCGGGGTTTGCGGTCTGGGCCTATGCGCTGTTCCTGCCCTCGCTTGGCCCCGATGTGGCGATGTCGCAGGCCCTGCTGGCGAGCGGTCCCTTTGGTATCGACTGGCTGCGGCCGGAGAGCCTTTTCGGGGTCGAGCGGCTGGATCCCTTGCTGCATGCGGTGTTGTGGTCGCTGATGCTGAACGTCACGGCATTCTTCATCGCGTCGGTGCTGACGTTTCCGGGGCCGGTGGAACGCGTGCAGGGGGCGGCATTTGTCCATGTCTTTGACGGGCCGACCGGCGCTTTGGAATGGCGGCGGGGCGGGGCTGCAAGCGAGGAATTGCTGGTGATGGCGCAAGGCATCCTTGGCGAGGACCGCGCGCTGGAATATTTCCGGGATGCCGCCAGGGCGCAAGGCAAGGCGGGCTATCTGCCGGACCCGACGCCCGAATTCCTGTCGGGCTTCGAGGGGCGGCTTGCGGGATCGGTGGGCGCGGCCACGGCCCATGCGATGGTCGGTCAGATGGCGGGACGCAACACGGTGTCGGTCGAGGACCTGATGGCCGTTGCCAACGAGACCGCCCAGATCATGGAATATTCCGCGCGGCTGGAAAGCCAGCAGGAAGAACTGACGCGCACGGCGGGCGCGCTGCGCGAGGCCAATGACAAGCTGCACGAGCTGTCCTTGCAGAAGGACGGTTTTCTAAGCCAGATCAGCCATGAACTGCGCACCCCGATGACGTCGATCCGTGCGTTCTCGGAGATCCTTGCTGCAGGTGACCTGCCGCAGGACAAGGTCGCCAAATTCGGCGCCATCATTCACGACGAGGCACGCCGGCTGACGCGGTTGCTGGATGACCTCTTGGACCTGAGTGTGCTGGAAAACGGTGCGGTCGAGCTTAACCTGACGCTGACCAACCTGCGCGACGTCATCGACCGGGCCCTGATCGCGGTTGAAAGCACGCGTCCCGAGCGGTCATTCACCATTTTCCGCGATATTGAAGCCGAGCAGATCTTTGTCCGCACAGATGCCGACAGGTTGACCCAGGTGTTGATCAACCTGTTTTCCAACGCGCGGAAATATTGTGATTCAGAGACTCCGGAACTGCGCATCGCCGTCCGCCAGAGGGCGGGTCGCGTCACGATCGACGTGATCGATAACGGGCGCGGGATTCCGCAGGCATCGCAGGCGCTGATCTTCGAGAAATTTGCGCGCCTGTCGGACCAGACGCGGGCGGGTGGTGCGGGTCTGGGCCTTGCGATCTGCCGCGAGGTGATGGTGAACCTTGGCGGTGCCATCACCTATTTGCCGGGGCAGGGCGGGACCGCGTTTCGCGTCACCTTGCCGCTGCGGCTGGAAAAGAAAGTGGCCTGAGGCCCAACAGGGTTAATCCTTTGGCAATCGTCACGGGCGTACCGTCGGGGCAACCGGCGATGCGGGGGTGCGATGGCGGAACAGGACAAGGCGGCGGACAGATCGGGTGTCATCTGGCACAAGGTCCAGATCGCGCGCGATCAGGTCGCGGCCCACGCGGCCGAGGGCGGACCGGGTGCGGACCGGTCATGGCGACTTGCACTGGCGCGGGCGGCGCAGGATGTGCTGTCGTTGCCGCTGGATGTTCCGCGGCTGGCGCTGCACCGGCGGAGCCTGGCTGAACTGACCGAACTTTTGCCCGACCATGCCATGTTGGCAGTGCTTGAGGGGCCGGGTGATGCGCTTGGGTTGCTCGCGATGTCGCCGGCCATCCTGTCGGGCCTGATCGAGGTGCAGACCATGGGCCGCGTTCTGGCACAGCCTCCCATCCCGCGCAAACCGACGCGGACGGATGCCGTGATGGTGGCGCCGGTGATCGAACGTGCGCTTGGCGCGCTGGACGACGCGCTGTCGGACGAGGCGGATCTCGTCTGGGCCGGCGGTTTTCGGTATGCGTCGTTCCTCGATGACCCGCGTCCCCTGGCCTTGCTGCTGGAGGACCGGGCCTACCGCGTGCTGACCGCGCATGTGTCGCTGTCCGGCGGGGCAAAGTCGGGCGAGGTGATCCTTGCGCTGCCCGCCGACGGGCGCGGCCACCGGCCCCGGCGGGACACCACGCTGGCCGATGATGCCCATGCGGTACAGGCCTTTACCCATGCAATGAACGAGGTGGTGCTCAGCGTGCCTTGCCTGCTGGAGGCCGTGCTGGCGCGGGTGACGCTACCCTTGGGGGCGGTGCTCGGATTGCAGCCCGGCACGATCGTCCCGCTGCCGAAGAACGCGCTGAGCGGCATCCGGCTGGAGGGCCTGGACGGATTGCCACTGGCCGAGGCGCGGCTGGGTCAGAACAGCGGGATGCGCGCGTTGCGCCTTTCGGGCGAGATGCGCGTGCCGTCGCCCCTGCCACAAGACCGCGCGCCAAGGACAACCGAAATGGCGCTTGCTGCGGGGTGATGCGGGCAGGGTGATATGGGGCCGGGTGATATGGGGCCGGGTGATATGGGAACGGCGGTGCGCCAGCGGACTGCTCAGCCGCGCTCGGTCGACAGGACCGGCCGCAGATGTTCCAGTTGATAGCCGTATTTCGCAGGGATCGCGATCAGATCGTCAGCCGGGATCTTGCCTGCATGTGCCAGCGCCCAAACCACCGATGACCGGTTTCCAGAGGCGCAATAGGCCAACACGGGGCCTTTGGCTGCCGCGATGGCCGCACCCTGAGCCGTGACATTCGCCGCGGTCATGGCGCCCCCGACGATCGGATTGACGACAAATTCGAACCCCAATGCGGTCGCCGCCGCCTGCATCGCGGCTGCGTGCAGATGGCCCGGGATCTCGCCATCGGGTCGGTTGTCGATGATGGTGGTAAACCCCGCCGCCTTGATCGCGGGCAGGTCGCCAGGCTCGATCTGGGGCGAGACCGCATAGGTCGGGGTCAGGGGTCGGATGTCCATGCCGTCACTCCATCTGTCGGGCGGGCGATACGCGTCGCGACCACCATACCCGCGACCATCGCAAGAAGAAAGATCACCCCACCGGTGCCGCCAAAGCCGATCGAGGCCAGGGCGGGACCGGGGCACAGGCCCGCAACCGCCCAACCCGCCCCAAACAGCACCGAGCCGCCGACAAGCCTCGCGTCGATGGTGCCGTCGGGCGGCGGTGGCATCGGCGCGCCGGTCAGGGCCACACGCCGCCGCGCTGCGATCCGCCATGCGACCGCCATGGGCAGGATCGCACCGCCCATCACAAAGGCCAGCGTCGGGTCCCAGTCACCGAAGAGATCAAGAAAGCCCTGCACCTTGCGCGTATCGGTCATGCCCGAGATCAAGAGCCCAAGGCCGAAGATGCCGCCGGTCAGCGCCGCAAAAACCAGACGCGCCATCAGACCAGCCCCCAGACGTGCCGCAAAAGGCTGATCATCAGCATGCCGGCCCCGACATAGGCCAGGCTCGCCACGATCCCCCGGCGCGACAGCCGCGACATGCCGCAGACGCCGTGGCCCGAGGTACAGCCATTCGCCAGCCTTGTGCCAAGCCCCACCAGGACGCCCCCCAGCACGATGGCCCAGAGATCAGGCGTCAGATGCGTGCTCTGGCCCGACCATATCAGCGAGACAAGCCACGGCACGCCAGCAAGACCAGCCATGAAGACAATGTTTTCAAGGGTCTTGTTGCCGGCCGTACCATCGACAACGCTGCCAAGGAGGCTCGACGCGCCCATGATCCGCCCGTTCAAAAGCAGGAACATCGCAGCGGCAAGCCCGATGAGGCCGCCCCCTGCCAATCCCCAAAGCCAGTCTGTCTGCATCATCGCCCCATTACCCTGTGCCGCCCGCCTTTCGGTCGGCACGGCAAGTAAGCGCATCGCGCC
Source organism: Rhodobacterales bacterium (assembly GCA_031426185.1). GTDB lineage: Bacteria > Pseudomonadota > Alphaproteobacteria > Rhodobacterales > Rhodobacteraceae > JAJNPS01. The sequence continues at coordinate 23,829 of JANPKV010000084.1, forward strand.
TGCCGATGCAAGAACGCCGAGGCGGTGGAATGCCGCGACGATCCCAGCCGATTCCGTCGGCAAATCGAGACCTTACGCAAGAGTCGCGGCTTGCCTGCTTGCCAAGCGACGGCCGATGGCCTTTTATCCAAGCCATCAGGGAGCGGCGGCGATGGCGGAGGCGGGCAGCGTGCAGGAGTTGGGCCAAAGGCTCTGGCACGGCAATGTCGCGCTGGTCACACTGGACAGCGCGGCACTTGGTACGTTTGGCCCTGCCGCGCGCAACTGGTTTTTAGGCCTGTTGCGGGCTGACCCCAAGCCCCGCGCTTTGGTGCTGGCGATCCGCGCGGTGTCCCAGCGCGCGTCGATCCTTGCCGCCGATGACACTGCCCGCCCGCGGCTTTACGAGCTGTCGGCGGCTTTGGCAGAGGCCGATTTCCCCGTCATATCCGCTCTGATGGGGCCGGTCAGCGGGCCCTTGGTGGAACTGGCGCTTGCGGGGGATGTGATCCTGGCCGCGCCCGATACGACGCTTGCCGTGCCCGATATCGTGCTGGGACTGATCCCGGGCGGTGGCGCCACCCAGACACTGCCGCGCCGGATCGGCGCAAAGGCCGCGCTGGAGGTGCTGGTGTCGGCAAAACTGATGCCCGCGGCCGAGGCGCTGCGCGTGGGGATGATTGACCAGATTGTCACGGGCGATCCGGTGGCCGCTGCTCTGGCGCATGGCGCGGATCTGGCGCAGGCGCCCCGGGCGGCGCGGCCTGCGCCGGGACTGGATGCCCGCGTCTACGCAACCGAGATCGCGGCAGCGCGCGGCGGATTGCTGGTGAATGGATTGCCGGGGGCCGAGCGGATGGTCGATGCCGTCGAGGCGGCACTGGTCCTGCCGCTTGAACAGGGTCTGGTGATGGAAACCACGCTGCGCGACGATCTGGCCACCAGCGACGACGTTCTGGGCCTGTCTGCGACGGCGGCGGCCATCGCCATCGCGCGGCGCATGCCCAAACCCCTGATCGGGATCGCACCGGCGCAGGTGACGCATCTGTATATCGAGGGGATGTCACCTGCGACGACGGCGATTGCGTTCCGGGCGATGCTGGCGGGACTGAAGGTCACACTGGCCGAGGCCGACCGAGAGGTTCTGAGCGGGATCCTGAAGGTGTTGGCCGAACGCCAGGATGCAGAAGTTGCGGCAGGCAGGCTGGATGTTGCGGGACGTGATGCCGATTGGGCGCGTCTGGCAACGGTGGCGCCCGCGCCCCTGTTGCCCGAAGGCGTCGACATCCTGCTTTTCGGTCCGGGGCAGACTGCACGGCGGGCCGAACTGGCCGAGCGCATCCCGTCAGAGGTGCCGTCGCTTGTGCTGGGCGGGGGGGCGGGCACGCTGGGGCTGACGCTGGCACCGTCGGGCCGGATGGTGACCCTGTCGGGGATGACTGCAAGCCCGGCTGCGGCCACGGCGCGCGCCTTTCTCTCCCGCGTCGGGCTGCCCGCGATCGCCGTCGGGGGGGATGGACCTTCTCCCGGGGCGGCCCTTGCAACGGCTGGTCGCACCGCGCTCGAACGCCTGATGGGACGTGGTGTGCCGGAAGACACCATCCGCGGCGCGCTGTCATCGGTGCAGGCGACCGCGACTGCCTTGGCCGCGGATGCGTTTGACCCGCGCGCCAATCAGGGACGCCCCTTGCCGATGTCGCGTCCCGAAATACTCGCGCGCTGGTGGTCGGCGATGGCTGCGGCTGGACTGGATTGCCTTGCGGCCGGCACCGCCCTTTGCCCTGCCGATATCGATCATCTGATGGTGGCGGGCTATGCCTTTCCCCGGCGCCTGGGCGGACCGATGCATCAGGCCGGACGTCGGGGCTTGCTGCTATTTCGTCAGGACTTGCGGCTTTGGGCGCGCGATGACCGCATCTGGGCCCCGCCGCCGCTGCTTGACCGCCTGATCAGCGAAGGGCGCACGCTTGGCTCGCTGAACCCCGCACCTTAGGCCAGCAGAATTCCGGTCACCACCAGCATCAGCCCGATCGCGGACACGCCCAGAGCCGCCAGATTGAGCGTCACGACACGCTGCAGCCGCGCGCGCAGGGCGTCATCGGGCAGTCCGGCGCGGCGGGCCTTGGTCGCCAGCACGATGCAGTAGATCAGCCCCGCCACACCCGCGAGGGTAAGGGCCGTGCCGATCCAGATCAGAATCTCCATGGTCTTCGTGCGCCCCGGGTTGTGGCATTTGCGAAAGCCGTAACCGTGGTCGTGCAGGCGTGCAAGGGGGCGGGTGCTTCGCGGCTTGCGCAGGGCGCGGGCATCGGGTTAGGGAGAGGGCCAACCGATGCAGCGAAAACAGGCCCGCCATGACCGACGTGATTGATACCTATGCCGTGACCGCCGACGAATTGCGGCAATTCATCGAGCGTATCGAACAACTTGAGTCCGAAAAGAAGGACGTCGGCGAGCAGCTGAAAGAGCTGATGGCAGAGGCCAAGGGGCGCGGCTACGACACCAAGGTCTTGCGCAAGGTGATCGCTCTGCGCAAACGCAAGCCCGACGACATTGCCGAAGAAGAAGCGGTGCTGGAAATGTACAAGGCAGCGCTTGGGATGGCCTGACCATCGGGGTCATGGGGTGATGAAGTCGATGCCGTCCATGTCGGCGATGCGCGCGACGTCCGCCTCATAGCCCGCCGTCATGTCGGCGATCAAATCCGCCGTCCAGCCGGGCAGGGCGACCTCTACCTCGATCTTGTCGGGCAGGACGAACTTGTCGAGGAATGCCGCAACTATCTTTTTGTGATGGGTCGCCGAAAGGGCCGGGTTCTTGATCAGGTAGTCGCGCATCCGGGTCAGCCCTTCAGGGGCCATGATGGTCGCCAAAAGTTCATCCGCGCCCTCCAGAACATTGGTATCGGCAAGACCTGTCACGGCCGACAGCACCTCGGGCCAAACCAGCGGCGCATCCTCGTCGCACCAGATCGTCAGCTGGACATCGGGATTGTCGGACCGGATCTGCCCCACCACATCCGACCAGTGCAGGAACATCGGATTGATGCCGCTGAGGAAATCCTCGTAGGACTTGACCTTCTGCTTTTCAAAGAGAGCGGGCAGAAAGGTCGCGGGGTTGCGGATCGCCAGATGAAACTCGGCCTCGATATCGGGGAAGATCTGGGTAAAGGCGCGAATGCGTTCACCGGCCAGGGGATAAAGTCCCGGACGCAGAACCCATTGCGGAAAGCTGAGGAAACTGTCCCAGGACAGGATCAGCCGGTCGGCCCGGTCTTCGTCCATGATCTGTTCCAGCACCAATGCCTGCGTCTCGACCGAGGCGCGCGCGCCTTTCAACTGCACGGCGGTATCGCGCAAAAGCTTGCGGTAGCGCGCCGGCCCGGGCACCACGACGCCGTGGTCTGCCAGCGCCGCGCGGTTGCGCAGAAGGCAGCGCAACAAACGGTCCTCGTCCGTGCAGTGCGCGCCGAGGTGATAGACAATTCGCATGACGGCCTGCTCGCCTTCTGATGGGCCGCCGGAGGGCCAGTGCACGCCGGAGATGATCCGGCCTGCATCGGCAAAGGACTATATGGGCTTTTCTGGACAGTCAAAGGCCTTTGATGTAGGTCCACATCCATCATGGTCGACCAAATTACTCAGGTTACCGCAGGTCGGCGCCCCTGGCTTTGGGCAAGGGCAATCGTCGATCCATGGCGGGTTGTTGCGGTCATCGTCGCAGGCCTGGTGCTGGCCCCGGTTCTGTCGGTGGTGTGGATGGCGTTTCATCCGGTCGAAAACATCTGGCCGCACCTGATGGCGACGGTGATGCCGCGTTATCTGGCCAATACCGCGATCCTGATGGTGGGTGTGGGCATCCTGACGGCGGCAATCGGCACCGGTGCGGCCTGGATGGTGACCATGTACCGCTTTCCCGGTAGCCGGTTTCTGGACTATGCGCTGCTTTTTCCCTTGGCGATTCCGGCCTATGTCGGGGCCTATGCGCTGGTCGATTTCCTGGATTATTCCGGACCCTTGCAGAGCGCGCTTCGCGCTGCGATGGGATGGCAGTCGGCGCGCGACTACTGGTTCTTTGAGGTGCGGTCGCACGGACCAGCCATCGTGGTGTTTTCCGCCGCCCTTTATCCATATGTCTACCTGCTTGCCCGCGCCGCATTCCGCGAGCAGTCGGGCTGCACCTACGAGGTCGCCCGCGCGCTTGGGACCGGGCGTGGGGCGCTTTTCTGGCGGCTGGGACTGCCGCTGGCGCGTCCTGCCATTGCGGTCGGGGTCACACTTGCCCTGATGGAGACCGTGGCCGACTACGGCACGGTGCATCATTTCGGGGTGCAGACGCTGACCACCGGCATCTTTTCGACCTGGCTTGATGGCAATAATGCAGGCGGGGCGGCGCAGATTGCGATGGTCAGCCTGACGCTGATCCTGATCCTGGTCACGCTGGAGCGTCTTGGCCGACGCCGCGCGCGGTTCCACAGGCTGGGCCGCGTCGCGCGCCCGCTAGAGCCAAGCCTTCTGGCGGGCCGTTGGGCCTGGGTGATGACGGCGCTTTGCCTTGTCCCCTTCACGGTGGGCTTTGTGTTGCCGGTGGGGGTGATGGGCTATCAGGCGCTGCGCTCGCCCGAGGCCTGGCTGGAGCCGGGGCTGCAGGCGGCCCTGCTGAACACGCTGATGGTGGCGGGCGGTGCCGCTTTTGTGACGGTGGGGGCGGCGATCCTGTTCGTCTATGCGCTGCGACTGGCACGTCCGGGGCTGTCGCAAGCCGTGCTGCCGATCACGGCGGTCGGGTATGCAACCCCCGGTGCGGTTCTGGCGGTAGGGGTTCTGGTGCCGTTGGCGGCGCTCGACAACAGGCTGGCGGACTGGGTGCTGGCCTGGACCGGTTTTGATCCCGGTCTGATGATCACCGGTACAGCGGTTGCAGTCGGGTTGGCTTATATGGTGCGGTTCTTTGCGGTCGCCCAAGGTGCGGTCGATGCGGCCTTTGGCCGGGTGACACCGACGCTGCCGATGGTGGCGCGGTCGCTTGGGCGCAGTGCGGGCGGCGCGCTGGGATCGGTCTACATGCCCTTGATGAAGGGGTCGGTGGCGACGGCGCTGCTGGTGGTATTCGTCGATTGCGTCAAGGAACTGCCGGCGACGCTGCTGCTGCGTCCGTTCAACTTCAACACGCTGAGCACACGGGTGTTCGAACTTGTCAGCCTGGAGCGGCTGAGCGAGGCGGCCCCTGCGGCGCTGTTGGTCATGGCAGTGGGTCTGGCCGCGGTGGGGCTGCTCGCGCGGGCAAGCCGGTAACCCTTTTTCCGTCTCAGGAGGTCACGACTGGCCCGGGTTGCTCACGCTGCGCGGATCGTAGGCGAGATCGACGCCGTCCGGCAGGATGCGCGCGATCACATCAGGCCCGTTGCCGTCTTCCAGCATCAGGGCGCGGCAACGTTCGAGATCAAGCAGAACCCCAAGCAGCCAAAGACCGGATCTGGCTTGTTTCCAGCTGACCAGCTCCGCCAGACGCCGACGGAGGGCAGAGCTGACGGCCTCGCCACCGAAATCCTCGATCAGGACGCGCAGAACGGCCGTGTGCGCCTCCAGATGGTCCAAGGACACAACATCGGCTGTCGGTCGCGCCCACGGCATCTTGCGCACGGGTGCGGTCGATGCGCCGTGCCCGGGCTGGCGAAGAAACGAAACCGCGCCGCGGTGAAACATATCTGAAAACAAGGTGAACGCCCCCCGTGTCACACGTCGTCACCCGCAGATGACGACGCAGGTACTCCTTATCTTCGGGGAAAAATGTGGCACAATTGCGCCAGGGCAGGGCAAAGTTGCAGACAGATGATCAGCGGGGCAGCAGGCGCAGGCGCGCGTCACGCCACCCGCGTCAATCGGGCCTGAAGCGGTCCGGGGTAAGGTGTAGCTTTGCTTCTTCCAGTACCATGTCGCCCAGCCGTTTGAGAATCTCGCTGGATTGCATGCTGGCCTGCCAGTGCAGCGATACCCTTACTTCCTGACCGGCGCTGAGCTCCATCAGCTGGCCCTTCTTGATGTAGGGCGCCCCCGCGATCCGGGGCACAAGACCCCATCCGACCCCTTTCAGGCAACACGCGAGATAGCCTTCATATGAGGGGACGAAATGCGTCGAAACGGGAACGGTGCCGCCAAAGCATTGCGTCATCCACTGATCCTGGATGGTGTCCTTGCGATCAAAGGCAATACATGTGGAATCGTGGAGCGTCGCCAGGGAGACGCCTTTGGAAAACTCTCTCTGAAGCAATTCCGGCGAAGCGACCGCGATATAGTCCATCGAGCCAAGGGATATTCTGCGACAGCCCTGAACGGGGGGTTCCAGCGTCGTGATGACGGCCAGTGCGTCGCCTGACTTCAGGCTGCCCTCGGTATGTTCCTGATCGTCGGGAAGGATATCAAAGCGCACGCCCAGTTCCTGCGTCGCGCGCTTGATCAGGCTGGGAAACCAGGTCGCAAGGCTGTCGTTGTTCACGCCGATGCGGATCGTGGCCGCCTGCGCATCCTCGCCCCCGATCAGGTTGCGCATCCGTCCGGCGAGTTCCTGCTGCAGCAAGACCACCTGATCGAGGTGGCTGCAAAAATGAAGCGCCGCCTCGGTCGGAAGGCAAGGGCGACCACGTGCGACGAGAACCACGCCCACCTTTTCTTCCAGTTGCTTGATTCGCTGGCTCACCGCCGACTGCGAGACATTCATCGATTTTGCCGCCGCTTCGAAGCTGCCTTCGCGCACCACGGCCGCCAGAATCGCGATCGAATCGTAATCAACACGTGACATAATCACCCCGTACTAGAAGCGTTCCTAATGCGAACATGAGCAGACTACTGCAAATCCCCAAGCAAGCAAAGGTATAGGTCTGAACTTCCATAAGTTGTGCTGATAGTTTGTCCCGGGATTGAGAACAGTCAGACGATATGCTTCCAAATGTTATGGAATTTGGTTAGAATTAAGGCAGTTGGGCGGGGGCATCATGTCGGGACAAACTTTACGCAAGGCGTATATGCGCCGATTTTCCGGGATGGAACGCTATCCGGCGGCAATCTCCTGGATGATTGTCGGGGCTTACGTCGGCGCGATTCTGGCCTCGATCGCGTTCGGCGCCTATCTTTTGACGTTGCCGCTCACAGTCTGGACCGTGGCGTTGATGGCGATCGCGTCGATCTTTATCGGGACGCGTCTGCGCGGCATCAACAACATCGTGCATGAGTGCTGCCATTCGACGTTTTCGGAGCGTCGCGACGATAACGTGGTGATCGGGCGCGTCTGCGCATCGATCCTCATGAAGACGTTCAGCAAGTACCGGGATGATCACCTTTCGCACCATGCCAACAATGGCGACTACCAGAACGACGCCGAGTTCAAGGTGATCGAAAAGTTCGGTCTGCATGAGCCGCTGACGATGAAGACGGTCCTGCGGCACTTTGTGACGCCGCTGCTGGGTCTTCATCTGCCGTATTACACCGGCGTCAATCTGTCGGGCGATGACGGGCGGTTCTACGTCTACCTGAAGGTGGCGCTTTTGGCGCTGATGGGCGTGTTTCTGGCGCTGTCGCCGGCCGTCGCGATCTTGTTCGTCATCGTGCCGCTGTTCTACATCTATCCGACATTGAATTACTGGACCGATTGCCTGGATCATGCGGGTCTTGTCGGTGCCGAGGATGAGCTTGAGGCGTCGCGCAACGTCCTTGCACCGTCGGTTGTCCGCTGGATCTTTTTTCCGCGCAACGACTCCTACCATCTTGTCCATCACCTGTTCCCGCAGGTCCCCGCGCGCCATCTGCACCGCGCGCATCTGGAGCTGTGCAAGGACAAGAGCTATCAGAACGTGCCTGCTGCGGTTCGTCCCGGCGACGCCGACAAGCCCGGGTTGCAGGAAGTCGCCTGAAATACGCGTAGGTTCAGCGCCATGGTCGCGTGGGACTCTGCGCGGCCTGTTGGCCGAATGATTCGCCCGCACTGAGCTTTTGGCCGGTATGACGGAGCGGTTAACCGCCTCACAACCGGAACAGACTGTTTCCGCATGGGCCGAATATTAGTCTTGCTTATGAACCATTAGGATAGTACCAATAACTCATAAGTAGTGCGCCAAGGTGTCTTTAGTGATCGTCAAATCAACGAGTATCGGCCGCGTGAATTCCCCTCACGCGGCCATTTTAACAAGCAGCGCACTTCTTTTGCTGCTCGGTTGCCACATCATGTTGTGGTCCCTTTATTTGTAGTCGTTTCAAAGAGTTGTGAGGTCTTTTATTCATCGGTCGAGCGTGCGAGTGATCAGTTGCATCCGTGGTTCAATGACAATGTAGATGTATCGATTTGATGTCTGAAGATGCTCCGCGACCGGCCCGAAGGCTGTGTTCAAGGGGGCTTTTCAAACAGTTTCAGGGCTAACTGGATCGCCGGCAACGGCCATGACAGTCCTGCCGAACTTCCGTGGGGGCGGTCCGCTCCCCGGTGGGCGCATCATCGCGCCCAGATTTTGCCATCTTTGCTGGTCACCACCTTTTCATGGGTCGTGGGGGCCACTTGATGGAGAAAAGTCAGATGAACCACACGGACACTCTTAAGGGCCTTATCTACGAGGACTTTTTGAACTCAATCGCGTCGGTTCGCGCCGGGGTGAACCCTGGCATCGCGTTTCGTGACCACGAGGCACGGGTCGCGCAGTTGCGGATGCAGGTTGCAGCAGCCGAGACCGGCTATACCCGTCATGCGGGTGAGTTGTCCCTGGTGGCCTGACGGCCTTTGCGGTCTGCTGCGCCGCCAGCCGGATCGATCGCTGCGCTGACGGCTTGCAAGACGCCGAGCAAGACCTTTCCATGAACAGAACGGATGTGCCGGACTTGCGCATGCAAGCATCCGGCCCATCCAGACCTTCACATCACCTCCAGAATCGCGTGACAAACGGCAGCTGAGCGGCACTACAGGGCCGCGCGCGTTCGACAAGCGTGCAGCGATCAGCTTCGCGGGCCCAAGGGCAGCCCGATCCGCACCCAGATACGGCATATCGGGGGCCACCAACCCAGCCGAACCGACAGTCAGTCGCGCCAGAACCGTCGGGACGCCTCGGACTGCGCGGACAGGCGCGTCAGTCCGATGTCATCCAGCAGATGGTCGTCCAGCATGCCGAGCGCGCGGCGGGTTTTGCGCCGTGCCGCTACATCGGCAATCACGCGTGTGAGGCTGTCAGAACTGCGCGGCACGCGCAGCCACCCCAGCCATGAGGCCGAAAGTATCCGCATTTGGGACCCTCATTTATTGTGTATTGATACAAGTCGCTTTACCGCTATAAATAGTGATACAATGCGGCGAATTGAGTCGCCATGAAAGACTTGTGATGGATACAAATTGGCAGCCGGACCTGTCGCTGTTTCCAGGTCCCAAATACCTTGCGCTGAACCGTGCGCTGCGCGATGCGATCCGGCTGGGTGAGCTGGCCGAGGGCACGCAGCTTCCGACGGTGCGCGATCTGGCATGGCGGCTGTCGGTGACGCCTGGCACGGTCGCCCGGGCCTACCAGATGGCCATTCAGGAGGGCATGCTGCAGGCCAATGTCGGTCGCGGCACCTTTGTTGCGGAACGCAACCCGCGCCTTGGTCCGACCCAATCCCTGTTCATCGACCGACCTGTCGAGACCACGGGGCTTGTCGATCTGCGGTCCCCGATCCTGCCGGAGCTTGGTCAGGCCGCGGTCTTTGAAGAGGCGATGCGCCGCGTCAGCGCGGGCAGGGCGGGCGAGTGGACCGACTATCCGTCGCAGCGCAAGGAGGCCAGCCTTCGCAGGCGTCTTGTCGACTGGGTCGATGACCGTGTGCTTGGCCCGGTCACCGCCGACGACATTGCCCTGACGCATGGCGGACAGAACGCAATCCTGACGATCCTGATGTGTTGTCTGCGGGGTGACCGGCCCGTGGTGCTGGTCGAAGACCTTGCCTATCCCGGTTTTCGCTATGCCGCCCGGCTGGTCCGGGCCGAGGTCGTCGCCGTGGAACTTGACGCGCATGGGCTGGTGCCCGACGCATTGGAGGCCGCCTGCCGCCGGCACGGGCCGCAGGTTTTGTGCCTGACGACCGAGGCGCAGAACCCCACGGCCGTCCGCATGCCGCCGGACCGCCGTGCCGCGATCGCCAACATCGCCCGCCGCTATGACTGCCAGATCATCGAGGATGACTGCTATACCATCGACAACAGCGACTGGCCCGCGATCCGTGCGCTGGCGCCAGAGCGAACCTGGTATGTCGGCAGCTTTTCCAAGACGATTTCGGCCGCTTTGCGCTTTGGCTACATCGTCTGCCCGACAGGCCTGGGCGAGGCGGGACGTCTGACGGCGCAGCATTCGTATTTCGCGCTGTCGCGGACGGTATCGGACCTGTGCCTTGACCTGTTCCAGACGCGTGCGGCCTGGGAGTTGCGCGACAAGGTGCGGGACGAGCTGGCTGCGCGTCTGCAGGTCACGGTGAATGCGCTCGGGTCATTTGACATGTCGTGGTTGCCCGGATTGCGGTTTGTCTTTTTGCGCCTGCCACCCGGTTGGCGCGCCTCCAGCCTGCAGCCGCGGGCCGAAGCGGCGGGGATATTGCTGCGCATGGCCGATGAATATGCCCTGTCGCATGGCCGCGCGCCTAATGCGGTCAGGCTTGCACTGGCGGGAAATGTCCCGCTGGACGACTACCGCGCGGCACTTGCGCGGCTGGTCAGCCTGCTTCAAAGCCCAAGCTACGAGCCGTCGGTATAGGCGCGGGTCCGGTGCGCGTCCTTGCCGTTCGCTAGCAGATTTTTTGTCGACTGTGACCAACCTGCCGCGCTCACGCCGAATTGTTTCGGGCTCGGTTGCCTAAAGCCCTGTCTTGGCGCATCTTTTTGCCAAGATCAAAAACAATAAATAATCGAGCAGGCAGCAAAAAAATGGGAATACAGGCAACGTTTCATGCCGCGCATGGTGGTGCGGACTTCTTGGGTTGGCGCAAGACGCGCGCCGGGACCACTGAAATCATTTATGACGACGGCGTCGCGCGGCGCATGGTCTGGCGCGTGTCGGACAAAAACCCAAGCGAGGACCGTCTGTCGGACGCCCTGCGCGCAGCGGTAGAGTCGCTCAAGGTCGTGCCCTCGCTTCATGACGAGTTGAAGAAGCGGGCAATCGCCATCGAACGCGTCGCCGGTTAAGCCAAGCCGCCCACATCTTTGACCATGCTGGGTCAGGTCCTGGAAATCAGGTACTTGCGCCCGGTGCTTCCTTTTGTCTAACTTTGATCAAATGTCGGTCGATACCGGCGGGACAAGAGGCCGATCCCAACGGCCGCAGGGGGTTACATGGCGCAAGGCACCGCTCGCAGCGTCGCCAGTCCAGAGGCGCGAAGCGGTCTGTTTCTGATCGCGCCGCCGGCCTTTTATGCGATCCTGCTGTTGGGCGCCCCGATGGCCACGATTGTGCTGTTCAGTTTCCTGACGGATGCGCAGTCTGGGGTCGAATGGACGCCGACGCTGGCCAATTACTATGAGGTCCTGACCGAACCCGTCTACCGCGCCTTGATGCTGCGATCCTTGATGGTGGCGGCCGCCGTGACGCTGATCACGGTGCTGCTGGCCTATCCGGTGGCGTATTTCGTCAGCTTTCACGTCCGCCCTGACCGCAAGTCGTTGTGGCTTTTTCTGATCACCATCCCGTTCTGGACCAGCTACATCATCCGCGTTTTCCTGTGGAAGGTGATCCTTGGCTATAACGGCGTGATCAATTCGGGCCTGATGAGCGTCGGCATCATCGATGAGCCCTTGCAGGCGATCAATTACAACGTGGGCGCGCTGGTGATGACGCTGGCCCATGCCTATGCCCCCTTTGCGATCCTGCCGATCTTTGTCGTGCTGGAAAAGATCGACCGCTCCTTGCTCGAGGCCGGGCAGGATCTTGGCGAGGGCAAGTTCCGCACCTTTCTGCGCGTGACGCTGCCTTTGTCCATGGCGGGGGTCGTCGCCGCAGTGCTGATCGTGTTCATCCCGACAATCGGCGACTACGTCACGCCGAACCTGATCGGCGGGGGCAAGCTGCCGATGATCGCGAACATGATGGAGGCAAAGATGCTGGGGCAGGACAATCGCCCGGTCGGGTCGGCCATCGTGGTCATGGCGATGCTGATCGTGGCGCTGATCTCTATCGCGTTTCTGGTATTGAACCGACGCTACCTGCGGGGGAACCAGCGATGAAGGCCCCCGGGCTGCGCGCCTATGCGATCTTTTACCTGCTTTTTCTGTACGCGCCGATCCTGTTGTTGCCGATTTTCGCGTTCAACGACGCGGTGGTCATCGCCTTTCCGCTGGAAGGTTTCACCACCAGATGGTTCGTCGAGATGTGGGAAGACCCACAGCTTTGGAACGCCCTGCAAAACAGCCTGATCATTTCGACCGTCGTGGCCTCGATCGCCACGCTGCTGGGACTGTTCGCCGCCCGCGCCTCGACCCGCTACCGGTTTCCTGCGCAGACCAGCATTCTGGGCCTGATCATGCTGCCGCTGGTGCTGCCTGAAATCGTCGTCGCGATGTCGCTGATTGTCGTGCTGGTCGCCATCGGCATTCCCTTGTCGATCTTTACCATCATCCTTGGCCATGTGCTGATCACGACCCCCTTTGCGGTGACGATCCTGTCCTCGGCCTTTCAGACGCTGGACCGGTCACTGGAAGAGGCGGCCTACGACCTGGGCGAATCCGCAGCTTCGACCTTTCGGCTGATCATCCTGCCGCTGGTGATGCCGGGCATCATCTCGTCCTTCCTCATCTGCTTCATCATCAGCCTGGACGAATACATCATCGCCTCGTTTCTGGGCGGGACGCAGCCGGTGCTGTCGACCTATATCTTTGGCCAGTTCCGGTTCCCGGCCAAGGTGCCCGCCGTGTTGGCCCTGGGCACGATCCTTGTGCTGATTTCCATCATCTTGCTGGCTTTTGCCGAATACATGCGCCGCCGTGGCATCGCCAAGGCTGGTGGCAACACCTCTGGAGGCGCGCGGTGAACGAAAAGACCCCGATGATCGAGTTTCAGGACGTCCACAAATATTACGGCGACTATCACGCGCTGCGCGGGATTTCGGCGACGATCCGGGCGGGAGAATTCTTTTCGCTGCTGGGCCCGTCCGGCTGTGGCAAGACGACATTGCTGCGCACGATTGCGGGGTTCGAGGATATCTCGTCTGGCGCGGTGCTGTTGGACGGCAAGAACATGGCAGGCGTGCCTGCCAACGTGCGCCCGACCAACATGGTGTTTCAATCCTACGCGATCTTTCCGCATCTGACGGTAGCAGAAAATGTCGGCTTCGGGCTGCGCAGGGATCCGCGATCAAGCGCGGAAAAAGGCCGCGCCGTCGAAGAAGCGCTGGAGATGGTGGGCCTGAAGGGCTACGGCGCGCGTGCCGCCCACGCGCTGTCGGGCGGCCAGCGGCAGCGCGTCGCGCTTGCCCGCGCGCTGATCCTGAAACCCAAGGTGCTGCTGCTGGATGAACCCTTGTCCGCGCTCGACAAGAAGATGCGCGAACAGATGCAGGTCGAACTGATCCGTCTGCAGCGTCAGGTCGGCATCACCTTTGTCCTTGTCACCCATGACCAGGAAGAGGCGTTGGTGATGTCGGACCGCATCGCCGTGATGTTCGAGGGCGAGATCGCGCAGCTGGCCGATCCGGAAACCCTGTACCGGCGCCCCGCCAGCCGAAAGGTCGCCGACTTCATCGGGACGATGAACTTCATCCCCTGCACGATCATTTCCGAAGCCGGCGACCGCGTCGAGATCGATGCCAAGGGATTGGGTCCGGTTGTGCTCGATATCGCCCAGGCGCCGCCGACGCGCGGGGATGCGCCGGTGGTGGGCCTGCGCCCCGAGACCCTGACCTTGCTTTATGACGGCCAAAGCGCGTCGGAGCGCGAGACCGCCGGGGTGGTCGACGAGGTCATCTATTTCGGCGACATGACCTATTACGACGTCTATCTGGCGGACACCGAAGTCGAGGTGCGCCTGAGCATGCGCAACGTGCCGGGCCGCCCGGTGCTTGACGTGGATGACAAGGTCCGCGTCGCCTGGAGCCCGAGCGCACTGGTGCTGTTTCGCTGAGGCCTAGCGATCCAGCGGCAGCAATCCCACGCCCCGCAGATAGATGCCGATCCCCGCTTCCAGCAATTCTTCGGGCGGGAACTGCGAATTGTTGCCGTTGCCGCGGGTGAACAATTCCACCACGCCGTGGCTCATCGCCCAGATATGGGCCGCGAACATCGATGCGGGGGGGCGTTTGGCGGGGGCAAGTTGCAGCGACAATGCGGCGGCCGCGCGTTCCAGCACGCCGCGCGCCTTGGCTGCGACCTGGGCCAGATCGGGGTGGCTTGCCGGCGACAGGCCAGATTCAAACATCGCCTTGTAATGCCCAGGGTACTTTTGCGCAAAGGCGAGGTAGGCGCGTCCCGTCGCCTCAAAGGCCGCCAGCGGCGTCGGGCGGCCGTCGTCATAGGCGTATTCCATCAGTGCCGCAAAGATGTCAAAGCCCTGGCGCGCCACCTCGGCCAGAAGATCGTCGCGGCCGGAAAAATGGCGGTAGACTGCGGCGGGCGTCACCTCGGCGACTTTTGCGGCCTCTGACACAGTGAAGCCCTGCGGGCCCTTTTCCGCGATAAGCGCCAATGTTGCATCGACCAGCGCCTGGCGCAGGTTGCCGTGATGATATCCCCGTTTCACGCGTCATCCTTGGGCCGCAAGGCAGGTCCGCCGCAAATGGCGGCATCCACCTTGCCGATGGCAGTCTTGTCCTTGCCCTTGTAGTCCACGGCGCTCAGCACCGTCTGGATCGCGGCAATGCGCGCCCGTTTTTTGTCGTCCGACAGGATCACGGTCCATGGCGCGAACTTGAAGCTGGTCTTTTTCATCGTCTCGTCGATGGCGATGCAGTAATCATCCCACTTGCCCAGGCCGTCGATGTCGATCTGGCTGAGCTTCCACTGCTTCAAAGGGTCCCCCTCGCGCGCAAGGAATCGGCGCAGCTGTTCGGCGCGGCCCACCTCAAGCCAGAACTTGATGAGGATCATGCCCTCGTCGACGATCATCGTCTCAAATTCAGGCAGTTGGCGGAAGAACTTCGTGCGCTGGTCAGGGGTACAAAACCCGAAGACGTGCTCGATCATGGCGCGGTTGTACCAACTGCGGTCGAACAGCACCATTTCCCCAGCTGCAGGGAACCAGTCGACATAGCGCTGAAAATACCATTGCGCCGCCTCGCGGTCGGTTGGTTTGGGCAGGGCCGCGACCGACAGGAAGCGGGGGTTCATGTTTTCGCGCACCGACGAGATGGCGCCGCCCTTGCCGGCGGCATCGCGTCCTTCGAACACCACCACGACGCGCTTGCCGGTTGCCTTGACGTCGGCCTGCATCTTGGCCAGTTCGATCTGCAGGGCATCCATGTGGGCATCGTATTCCTTGCCCTTCATTTCCTCGCGGTAGGGGTAGGACTTGGTCAGGATGTCATCCTTGCC
The DNA here is from genome assembly GCA_031426185.1 of Rhodobacterales bacterium. Lineage (GTDB taxonomy): Bacteria > Pseudomonadota > Alphaproteobacteria > Rhodobacterales > Rhodobacteraceae > JAJNPS01. The sequence continues at coordinate 39,324 of JANPKV010000084.1, forward strand.
CGCCTTCTCGATCGCCCTGCGCACGGCAGGGGGTGCCCCTTCACGGAAATAGCGGCTGATTGCGCCGTCAAATGGCAAGTCCATGGGTTTCTCCCTGATCTGTGGCCGACAGTATGGCGGGCGGGGCCCGTTACCGCAATCCGGCGCGCATGGCGGCCCGGTCGATCGCGGCGATCACCACACCCGGACGGGTCTGGTGCGGCATATGCCCGGCACCTTCGATCACGGTCAGATTGGCCGATGCCAGACGCTGTGAAAGGGGGCCCGAGTGGATGGTCAGGGGAACGATTGTATCGGCGTCCCCATGCACCATTTCGATCGGCAGATCGAGGGTCGGATAGGTCGGCTCCATCGCGACGACCTCATCGCGCAATGCGTTGACCTGTGCGACATTGATCGCCACCACCGAAGCCCGTGCGGTAAAGCCGACGCCGATGTGGTCGGCGTAACCGGTGGGGGTCGCTTCGGGCGCAAAGACGCCGTCGATTGCCGAGCGCACAAAGGACATGGGCACCCAAGCCGCAGCCAGCGTCACAAAGACGGACCGCCCCGCGCAGGTTTCGTTGATGCGGTACCACGGGTCCAGTGTGCCAGGCCATGGCAGGCTTGGGGCCGACACCAGGACCAATGCGGCAGGCGGGTCTGCAAGCGCCCAGGCCAGCGCCACCGATCCCCCATAGCTGTGACCAAGGACGACAGGTCGCTCGACGCCCAACTGCGCCGCGGCAGCGCGCAGGTGACCTGCCTGGGCCGCAAGCGATGTATTTGCGTCCGGCAAGGCATCCGACAGACCAAGGCCGGGGCGGTCGAATGCCAGCACCCGGTAGCGCTTGGCCAATTCCGGCATCAGCCGAAAGGTGAATTCGCGCAACGACCCCGAGGCCCCGTGGATCAGCACCAGATCCGGTCCCTGACCCATCTGCAGATAGTGGACGCGCGCGCCGTCCACCGTGACAAACGCGCCTTCACGGCTTTGCCCCTGCAGCGCCGCCGCCTCGCGCGCCTGCGCGCGCCACAGCGTCGCCCCAGCGGTCAGGCCAAGCACGATGACCGCGCTAAGTGCCAATCGCATCCAGCTCATAGGGCGTCGATTGATATATCTCGTTGATCCAGTTGCCATAAAGAAGATGTGCGTGGCTGCGCCAGCGGTTCAAGGGCGGCAGGGCCGGATTGTCGTCCGGGTAGTAATTGAGCGGGACATTGATCGGCGTCCCTGCCGCAACATCGCGGTCATATTCCTGCTTCAGCGTGTCGCTGTCGTATTCAAAGTGATTGAAGATATACAGCGCGCGATGGGCAGGGTCCTCGACAAGGCAGGGCCCCACCTCGTCCGAGCCAAGCAGCGTCGTCAGGCCCGGGGCGGCGGCAATCTCTGCCTCGCGCATTTCCGTCCAGCGGCTGACCGGAATGATGAGGTCGTCGGAAAATCCGCGCAGGAACGGCGAGGTGGGCGACAGGTTGCGATGCCGAAAACAGCCGAATGCCTTGGCTGGCAGCATGTGTTTCTGCACGCCATGGAAATGGTTGATCATCGCCATCCCGCCCCAGCAGACGCCAAAGGTCGACTGCACATGCGTCTGAGTCCAGTCCATCACTTCGACCAGTTCGTCCCAGTAGGTGACCTCGTCGAAGGGCAGATGCTCGATGGGGGCACCGGTGATGATCAGCCCGTCGAACTTTTCGGCGCGCACCTCGTGGAACGGGCGGTAAAAGGCCTCCATATGCTCGGCGGCGGTGGTCTTGGTCTGGTGTTCGCTCATCCGGATCAGATGCAGGTCGATCTGCAGCGGCGTCGACCCGATCAGCCGGGCAAACTGCGTTTCGGTCTGGATCTTCTTCGGCATCAGATTCAACAGCGCGATCCGCAACGGACGGATGTCCTGCCGCGCCGCCCGTTCGGGCGACATGACCATGACACCTTCGCGCGACAGCACGTCAAAGGCGGGCAGGGTCTGGGGCAGGGTGATCGGCATCAGTGGATGGTCCTTTGCGATGTGGCGGAGGTGCGGATTTAGGCGGTCGCGGCAGTGCGATCAATGGCCTGTGCCATCAGATCGTCAAAGGCAGCCGCGTCGGTCACGCGTGCCACCTCTTCGGCAGTGATGGTCACACCCCAGCGCGCCATCGCGGCATAACGCGGCTGACGGTGCGCCAGGGCGCGGGCATAGGTCCAGCGAACGAACTGATCCGGATCACAGGTTTCTTCGTTCACGGAATGGGTTGCGAGGTATTCGTCCCACATCGCATGAAGAAAGTCCGGTTGGTAATACATCGGTTTTGGCGCCCGGTCAAAGCGCCGGACAAGTTCGGCCGTATGCGCGTCAGACCCCTTGATCCAGACCAGCAGCAACTGGTCCGACAACGCGCGCAACACCGGATCCCGTGGGTTGGCTGCGTCCACCACCTCGCAGATCGACCCGGAGGTGTCGCAGACAAAGTTGGCATAGCCATAGATGTCGGAGGCGCGGTCGATGAACCGGGTGGTGTCCAGCATGGCCGCCACCTCGGCGTGATGATGCTGGTCCTGGCGTTTCATGTATTCGGCAAAGGGCAATCCGCCCTTGGCCGGATCGCCGGGCTTGCCCAGATAGGTGGACAGCGGCGCAAGGTTGTCAAAGGTGATGTTGGACGCGATGTAGACGCTGTCGGTCATCAAGAGTTCGCGCAGCAGCGGCACCCGCATCGCCTCGCGCTTGAAATTGTCGGCGATGAATTCGCCCATGTAGCGTGTGCCGATGCGGTAATCGACGGAATAGTGAAACCATCCCGCTTCGTCTCGCAACATGTTGGAAAGATGCGTCTTTCCAAGTCCTGACATGCC
>JANPKV010000085.1:0-2232 GCA_031426185.1 Rhodobacterales bacterium
CCCCCGCCGCGGCAGACCTGGAGCCGGGCGCGCTGCCCGCCGTGACGCTTTTGCAGGAAACCGGCCTGCGCATCGACCCGAGGGTGCTTTTGGACCATCTGGCCCCGGCCTTTGCGCGTTGGGAAGCGGTGTTGGCAAGCGCGGGCTTTGTCCCCCTTCGCGTCGAATGGCTGGCCCATGCGGCCCGTCTTGGCACGCCGATCCGCGCCCGCACGATGCGCGAGACGCATGAGGGCACCTTTGATACCATTGACCCGGCGGGCAATCTTGTCCTGTCGACGGCGCAGGGTCGTCTGGCGATCCCCGCGGCAGACGTGTTTTTCTGAAAGGCGGTCCCCATGCTTTTGGCAATCGACTGCGGCAATACCAATACCGTGTTCTCGATCTGGGACGGGTCAAGGTTCGTGTCGACTTGGCGCATCGCCACCGATCACAGACGGACGGCGGATGAGTATTTTGTCTGGCTTTCCAGCCTCATGATGCTGACAAAGACCGAAGCCACGGTCACGCATGCCATCATATCCTCCACCGTGCCGCGCGTCGTCTTCAACTTGCGCGTCTTGTGCAATCGCTATTTCGACTGCCGCCCGCTGGTCGTGGGCAAGCCGGAATGCCGCCTGCCGGTGGCCCCGCGGGTCGATCAGGGCACCACGGTCGGCCCCGACCGGCTGGTCAACACCGTTGCGGGCTTTGATCGTCACGGCGGCAATCTGATCATCGTCGATTTCGGGACGGCGACCACGCTCGACGTGGTCGATGACGACGGCGCCTATGTCGGTGGCGTCATCGCGCCCGGCGTCAACCTCAGTCTCGAGGCGCTGCACATGGCGGCGGCGGCCTTGCCGAATGTCGACATCACCAAACCGCAGACCGTGATCGGCACGAATACGGTGGCCTGCATGCAGTCGGGTGTGTATTGGGGCTATGTCGGCTTGGTCGAGGGGCTGATCCAGCGCATCCGCGAGGAGCGGGGTCGCCCGATGAAGGTGATCGCTACCGGTGGCCTTGCGTCCCTCTTCGACCAGGGAACAGAAATTTTCGACAAGGTCGAGGACGATCTGACCATGCACGGTCTTGTCCTCATTCACGACCTGAACACATAGCCCGCGGGGGGCGAACCCCGTCGTTTTGAACGAAGGATGACCCATGGAGACCAATCGGCTGATCTACCTGCCCCTGGGGGGGGCGGGCGAAATTGGAATGAACGCCTATGTCTACGGCTATGGACCACGCGACCGCGAGCGGCTGATCCTTGTCGATATGGGGGTTACCTTTCCCGACATGGACAGCACACCGGGCGTCGATCTGATCATGGCAGACATGTCCTGGTTGATCGCGCGCGTGGATCGGCTTGAGGCGATCTTCATCACCCATGCGCATGAAGACCATATCGGCGCGCTGGCGCTGTTGTGGCCGCAGCTGAGAAAGCCGGTCTATGCACGCCGTTTCACCGCCGAGATCGGGCGTCTCAAATGCGCCGAGGCAGGCCTTCCCGCCGAGACGATCACCGTGGTTCAGTCGCGGCCCGAGACGATCACCGCCGGCCCGTTCTCGGTCCAGTTCATCCCCGTCAGCCATTCGATCCCGGAATCGGCGGCCTTGGTGATCGACAGTCCGGCAGGCCGGATCGTGCATTCGGGTGATTTCAAGATCGACCAGACCCCGATCGTGGGCGAGGGCTGGGATGATGCCCGCTTTTCCGAAATCGCGGCCGAAAAACCGATCAAGGCGCTGATGTGCGACAGCACCAACGTATTCTCGCCCCTGCCGGGCCGGTCGGAAAGCACGCTCAAGGACAACATCGCCGAATTGGTCGCAACATCCGGGGGAATGGTGGTGGCGACAACATTCGCCTCAAATGTCGCGCGCGTGAAGACGCTGGCCGAGGCAGGGCGCAAGGCGGAGCGGTCGATCTGCCTGCTTGGCCGCGCGATGAAGCGTATGGTGCAGGTGGCGCATGACACCGGTGTGCTGAAGGATTTCCCGCCCACGATTACACCCGAAGAAGCCCTGTAAATTCCGCGCCGCAACCTGATGCTGCTGGTCACCGGCAGCCAGGGCGAACGGCGCGCCGCCTCGGCGCAGCTGGCACGCGGCAAATATCTGGGGATCGAGATGAAAGAGGGCGACATGTTCCTTTTCTCGTCCAAAACCATCCCCGGCAACGAACGCGACGTGTTGAAGATCGTGAACGGCTTTTCCGAAATGGGCGTCGATGTGGTCGATGACAGC
>JANPKV010000086.1:0-2028 GCA_031426185.1 Rhodobacterales bacterium
GGGTTTTGCGCCGGTGGGTCACAAGGAGATCGAGGGCGACGGGAAGACGCCGGAGGGGACGTATTACATCACCCACCGCAACCCGAAGTCGCAATACCATCTGTCGCTGGGGATCTCTTATCCCAATGCGGAGGATCGTGCGGCGGCGGCTCTGCTCGATCAGCCGCCCGGGGGGGATATCTTCATCCACGGCGGCCCGAACACTGCGGTTCCGACGCGCGACTGGACATGGGGCTGCATCGCCGTGACCGACAAGGAAATCGAGAGGATCTACGCCATGGTGAACCCAGGGACGCCGATCCAGATACTGCCCTGAGGGAGGCCGCCGCCGTCAGGCGCCGGTCACGAGGGTCCACCAGATCTTGCCGTTCGGCTCCTGGAACCAGGCAAAGCCGATTTCGCGGGCCGTCGGGTCAAGAATGACGGCGCGCGTATCCTCCTGACCCATCCAGGCGGACAGGGTTTCCAGCTCGGTCTGGAAGGTTTCCGAGATCAGCTCCCCGACCAGACGACCTGTGTAGCCGACGCGCTGCACCCGTGTCAGCGGCGAGGAGCCGTCCGAGCCGAAGTGCCATGGGCGGTTCTGGACCGACATGTCACGTGAATGCGTCGCAGCCGCAGCGTTGAGCTGGGCGTTGAAGGACAGCGGCTGCAGTTGGCGCGCGGAGCGCAGGGTGTTGATCGAGTCGAGCAGACGGAACGGGATCACATCCTGGTTCGACGCGTCGATCCGGTAGACCTGGAGCGCAGGCAGGCCATCGGCCCCCAGTTGCGGAGCGGTGCCTGCCGCGCATCCGGCAACCATCAGGAGAGAGCCAAAAAGCACGAAGCTGCGTCTGTTCATCTGGATTCCAAACTGGGCGAGGCCCGCTAGGGCCTGTGTCATTGGTCTGTGCTTATCCAATAGTTCGCAGGTGTTCAAACCCCCCTCGCAGGATCTTGCCCGGTGACGGGTGTTTGATTTGCGAAGGCGCGCCGATAGGGGTATGACCGCCGCTAACTCATGAAAGAACGAGGAGAAATCCCATGGCATCCTTTTCATCCCCCCGGCTGAACCGGCGCGCCTTGCTGGTCGGCACTGCGGCAGGTGTGGGTGCAGCAGCGTTTTCCGCGCTGCCCGGTCTGGCGCAGGAAGGCACGACCGAGATTGTTCCGCCCGTCAGCGGGCCGGTTCGCAACAATTTTTCCAGTTTCCGCATGCTCGATTGGCGGGACTACTTCACGGACACGAAGCGTGGGGCGATTCTGGTCGATATCACCTCGCGTGCTCTGCACTACTGGTCGGAAGATCAGTCGGTCTACCGGCTGTACCCCACGTCGGTGCCACTGTCCGAAGACCTGACCCGGCGTGGCCAAACCGAAGTCATTCAAAAGGTCGTGAACCCGACTTGGCGGCCGACAGCCTCGATGCTGGAACGGCACCCCGACTGGCCGACCGAGGTCCCCGGAGGGTCGCCCGAGAACCCGCTTGGCACCCGCGCGCTGTACCTGTCGTGGACCTACTACCGCATCCACGGAACGCATGACACGCGCAAGATCGGTCGGCGGTCGTCGAACGGATGCGTTGGCCTATACAACGAGCACATCCAGGAACTGTTCGAGATGGCACAGGTTGGCACGCAAGTGTTGCTAATTTGACGACACTTCCTGTGCGTACCGGGGAAGTTTACAAGCCACATTGCAATTCTTCGCACGTATTGGTTAGACAACATGTACGAGGAATAGTCTTGGGTGCGTGCCGTTGCCTCTGCAAATTCGACGGTGCGCTATAACTGGAGGTTAACATGAAGAAAATCGCTCTCGCAGCTGCGATGACCGTTGTTGCTACGTCGTCCTTCGCTGGTGGCGTTGCTGAGCCGGTCATGGAAGCGCCTGTCGTCGAAGCAGCAGCCACGTCTTCGGGCGGCGGCATCGTTGTTCCGCTGCTCGTTCTGCTCGTGATCGCCGCTCTGGCATCGTCGAACTGATCTTTCCAAAGATCTACAAAAGGACGGCAGAGTGATCTGCCGTCCTTTTTGTTTGTGATCA
>JANPKV010000087.1:0-7070 GCA_031426185.1 Rhodobacterales bacterium
GGCGTCCACCATGTCGATGCTTTCGTGATACTTCACCGGCCCGGACAGCGTGCGCTCCATCGTGTCCATGCAGTGGAAAATCGCGAATCTGGCCGCAGCCGTGGGGCGGGCTTCGGCAAGGATCACCGACAAGGGCACGCCAGTCCATTCGGCGATGCACGACCAGCCCTCGACGCAGTCGTGCCGCGTGATCTGGGTCCGGGCGGGTCGCGCCTGCAGGTCGGCAAGCGTCAGCGTCAGCGGACGCGCGACCGCACCCGTCACCTTCAGCCGCCAGTCGGCAAACCCGGCCGCCGCCAGCGCCTGGTAATCGGCATCCTGCGGGTTGATCGTGCCGTTGGGGTGCTGGCCCTGCCGAATGTCGGCCCGCGAATATTCCGGCGCAAGCGCGTCACCCGACACCAGCCGCTGCGTGCGGTAGGTCAGCCCGTTGGCCCTTTCCATAAAGTTGCGCAAGGGATCGTCATAGTCGGTCAGCCCGTCCAGCACCTTGCAGCCCGACAAAGCCAGCGATGCGACCCCAAGACTGGCCCCGGTCAGGAACCGGCGGCGGTGCAGATCACGCGTCATTCTGGGGCTCCTTTGCAGGGTCGATGCGGTACCAGCCGGTGATGATGGAGCGCATCTCGTTGATCGGACCCGCGGCGACGATCATCGCCATGTGGATCAAAAAGAACCCCACCAGCAGCAGCATCACCCCGAAATGGATCGTCCGCGCCGTCTGCCGCCCGCCAAAGATGTCCAGAAGCCACGGCGCCGTCGCGTTGAAGGACGGCGACATCGACAGTCCGGTCAGGATCATGAGCGGCAGCAAGACGAACAGCACCCCGGCATAGGCAAGCTTCTGCAGCACGCCGTACCGCGCGACATGGTGGAACCGCAGGCGCGCGTGGTCCGCGATATCCCGCGGCAGGTCGCGCAGATCGGCCGCAGTCGGGATGACATCGCGGATGTGCCGGTTCCCGAGGCTGGCCACCACCCAGACCGCCAGCGTCGCGACTAGGACCCAGGCGAAAAAGAAATGGATGACCCTGCCCGTCGCCAGGGATTGTGTCGACGGGATCGTGGCCCAGGCAGGAACGGCCCGCGCCTCGCCATCGCCAGACACGCCCAGCGCCCCGGTTGTGTCGAACTCAAGGCCGCCAAGTGTCGTGACGCCGCGCAATCCTGCCGCAGTTTCGACCGCATTGATCCGGAGGATTGCGTTGTCGTAGTCAAACCCGCTTTCGTGGCCCAGGTACAAGGCGGGATGCGCGTTGAAGATCTGCAGCCCGGTCAGCATGAGGAAAAACAGACTGACAGCCCAGGCCCAATGCGTGATCCGCGTGACCAACCGCTGGCGATAAACCAGCGCGCCCCTGTGAACATCGGTCTGTGACATCGCAGTCTCCCCGTCTGGCGTCGGACAAAGTCCCGATCGCGTCAGAGCCATTTACGGGGACCGGCATGGGGAAGTTTCACAGTCTCGGCGGATGTTTCGGAACAATCACGGGTTGAAGCCGGCAATTGCGCTAGCGCTGGACACGATGAAGCGGAGATCCAGTGGGTTCGGTGGTCTTGCCGACGCCGTTTTTCGGGGATGCCGGTCGGCTACGCGGCGTGCCTGCCAAGGCAAAGACACACCGCGCAGTCCAACCAGCCTGGCCTATGGCCCTAGTGAACCAAGATGACCAGAACCACACCTAGCAGACCCAACAACAGACTGACGTCGGTCTCCGACAGACCGTACCGTCTTGCCAGCCGAACCTCACACTCGTTCATACTACCACCAATCGTACTGCACTACAGGTATGACACTAGATTGCGCGTCAGGCGAAATTGCGGCGGCGCGGCAGGCCATATTGGAACAAGCCGTTTCCCGGGTGGAAACCGTGGGGCCGAAACCCTTCCCCTTTTGCCTTGATTGCGTTAAGCCGCGCCTGCATCTGCAGATAGGCCCGCGCATGAAATTCCCGATCTCCTGGCTTCGTGACCACCTTGATACCGACGCTTCGCTGGACACCCTGGCCGAGGCGCTGACCGATCTGGGTTTCGAGGTGGAAGAGATCACCAACCCTGCTGCGGCGCTGTCGGCGTTCCGCATTGTGCGGGTGATCGAGGCCAGCCAGCATCCGAATGCCGACCGGCTGCGGGTGTGTCGGGTCGCGACCTATCCCGGTGGCCCCGGCTCCGCGATGGTCGAGGTGCAGGTGGTTTGCGGCGCGCCCAATGCGCGGACCGGCCTTGTCGGGGTGTTCGCGCCGCCTGGAACGCATGTGCCGGGCACCGGCGTCGATCTGAAACCGGGGGTGATCCGGGGGGTTGAATCCAACGGGATGCTCTGTTCGGAGCGCGAGATGATGTTGTCGGAAGATCACGACGGCATCATCGAGCTGCCTGACGATGCGCCGCTTGGCGCGCGCTTTGTCGATTACAGGGGCCTGAACGACGCGGTGATCGAAATCAAGGTGACGCCGAACCGTCCCGACGGGCTGGGAGTGCGGGGCATCGCGCGGGACCTTGCGGCGCGGGGCCTGGGCAAGCTGAAGCCGCTCGACATCGTCCCGGTCAAGGGATCGTTCGACAGCCCCATCGGCGTGCGGATCGACCCGGCGCTCAAATCCAAGGGCTGCCCGCATTTCGCAGGCCGCGTGATCCGGGGCGTGAAAAACGGCCCCTCGCCCGATTGGCTTGCGGCACGGCTGAGGGCCATCGGCCTGCGCCCGATCTCGGCCCTGGTCGACATCACCAACTATTTCACCATCGGGCTGAACCGTCCCCTGCACGTCTTTGACGCAGGGCGCGTCAAGGGCGACCTGCGCATCCATACCGCCAAGGGGGGCGAACAGTTCCTCGCGCTCGATGGCAAGACCTACACGCTGTCGCCCGGTCAGATGGCGATCTCCGATGACCACGACGTGGAATCGCTGGCCGGGATCATGGGCGGCGAGGCGTCGGGCTGTTCTGCCGACACCACGGATGTGTTCCTGGAAAGCGCCTATTGGGACCCGATCACCATCGCCGCCACGGGCCGCGCGCTGAAGATCAATTCCGATGCCCGCTACCGGTTCGAGCGCGGCGTGGACCCGGCCTTCACGTTGCCGGCGCTGGACCTGGCGACACAGATGGTCCTGGACCTTTGCGGAGGCGAGGCCAGCCATGTCGTGGTCGACGGCGCGGCGCCGGACACGACGCGCGCCTACCGGCTGGACCCGGCCCGGGTGATCAGCCTTGTCGGCATGGACATCCCCGAAGCGGAACAGCGCCGGTCGCTGGAGGCTTTGGGCTTTGCCCTGAACGGCGATATGGCGACACCGCCGACATGGCGGCCCGACGTGCTGGGCGAGGCCGACCTGATCGAAGAAGTCGCGCGGATCGCCTCGCTGGCGAAACTGCAGGGCACGCCCCTGCCCCGCCGCAAGCCGGGCGTCCCGATGCCGATCCTGACGCCGTTGCAAGTGCGCGAAAAGGCATCGCGGCGGACACTGGCCGCGTTGGGCTACAACGAATGCGTGACCTACAGTTTCATCGATCAGGCATCGGCGGCGCTGTTCGGCGGCGGGACGGATGCCGTGCGCCTGGACAATCCGATCTCGTCGGAAATGTCGCATCTGCGTCCTGACCTCTTGCCGGGGCTTTTGGCGGCGGCAGCGCGCAATCAGGCGCGCGGCTTTGCCGACATGGCGCTGTTCGAGGTCGGCCCCGTCTTTTCGGGCGGAGAGCCGGGCGAGCAGGCCCTGCAGGCGACCGGCCTTCTGATCGGCGGTGCTGCGGCACGCGATCCACACGGGTCGCGCCGGATGATCGACGTCTATGATGCCAAGGCCGATACCGAGGCGGTCCTGGCGGCCCTGGGCGCCCCCACCCGCACCCAGATCGGCCGCAAGGTGCCCGCCTGGTTCCATCCTGGCCGGTCAGGGGCCATCGCGCTTGGGCCCAACACGCTCGCGACCTTTGGCGAGGTGCATCCGCGGGTTCTGGCGGCGATGGACGTCAAGGGTCCTGCCATGGCCTTTACCGTCCTGATCGCCAATGTCCCGCAACCCAAGGTCAAGACCCCCACGCGCCCGGCGCTGGCAACTTCGGACCTGCAGGCGGTGGAGCGCGATTTCGCCTTTGTGATGGACACTTCGGTCGAGGCGCTGGTGGCGGTCAATGCGGCCCTCGGGGCCGACAAGGTCCTGATCGAGGGCGTCCGCGTCTTTGACCAGTTCGTGGGCGACAAGGCCGCGGCGCAGATGGGGGCGGGCCGCAAGTCCATTGCGTTGACGGTGCGTATCCAGCCGACCGAAAAGACCCTGACCGACGCCGACATCGAAGCCGTTTCGGCCAAGATCATCGACAAGGTGACCAAGGCAACGGGCGGGGTGCTTCGCGGGTAAGCCGCGCGGCACCAAAGGGGACCCCACCCGGACTTGGCCCTCGCGCCCTTACGTCAGCCAGACCCGCGCATAAGGTGGCAGCACGATCTGGCCCGCATGGCTCTGCACCGGGTATTCCGAGAGCGCGTCGATCATCAGGCTGACCCCCTGCGACCGGGCCCAGGCTTCTGGAACCTGCAGCCAGCCTTCGGTAAAGTTGTAAAGGCACAGGATCACCCCGGTGGGTGCCACGCGCTGGAACGCAAAGACGCCGTTGACCCCGGTCGCCACGATCCGCGTCGGGTTCGCGGCATGCAGGCCCGGCGTGTCGCGCCGCCGCGCCAGGATGCGCTTGGTTTCGGCAAAGACGCGGGCACCGGTCTGGCGCATGTCGCCAAGCGTCCCCACGGCCTGCCAGTCCATCCGGGGGCGATGAACCCAGCGGCTGTCATGCGCGTGATCGGGGTCGTCGCGGTAACTGTAATCGTTCAGAAGCGCGATTTCGTCGCCCATGTAGATCAGGGGAATGCCGCCAAAGGACGCGATCAGCGCGTGGCCAAGCATGATCCGCTGCACCGCCATGTCGATGCCGGCGCGGTCCCCCGTGGCCACCGCCCGCTCCAGCCCCGCAAGCGACGCGAAACTGCCAGAGACGCGCTTGTCCCCCGTCTGCGGATTCATCTGGAACAAGGTGCCGCGCGCAAAACTGCCCGGATAGGTGCCGTCATAGAAATCCGACAGGAACGCCCGGTGCGCAGGCCCCGAAAAACCCAGCGCCCCGGCATCTTCATCGGTGACCGCCCAGCCGATATCGTCATGGCAGCGGATATAGGTGGCATAGGTCGCGTTGTTCAGCCGGTCAGGGAAATGCGTGCCCAGATCATGCGTCATCAGCCGGGTATCGCGGGTCGCCAAGGCTCCCCAGAACTGCACCATCAGGCTGTTGTGATAGGCAAGGTTCCCCTCGCGGCCGTCATGCACGCCCTTGCCCAGATAGGGCAGCATTTCGGCCGGGGCGACGATCGCCTCTTCCAGATGCAGCACCGCCGCTGTCGCAATCCGCGAACAGGCCCGCAACGCCTGCAGGATCATGTGAACCTCGGGTTCCGACTGGCATCGGGTGCCCATGCGTTTCCACATGAAGGCGACGGCATCCAGACGCAGCACCTCCACCCCCCTGTTGGCGAGAAACAGCATGATGTCGACCACTTCCAGAAACACCTGCGGATTGGCCCAGTTCAGATCCCACTGATGCTCGTTGAAGGTCGTCCAGACCCATTTGCCGAAATCGGGATAATGGGTGAAGTTCCCCGGCGCGTTGTCGGGGAAAACCTCGACAAGGTTGCGTTCGTACTGGTCGGGCAGGTCGGGTGTGTCGAACATCAGGTAATAGTCCTGATAGACCGCATCCCCCGCTGCGGCGCGAACTGCCCAGTCATGTTCCTTGGCGGTGTGATTGAGGACGAGATCGACGCACAGGGTCATGCCGCGCGCCCGCAACGCGGCAGCCACGGCCTCAAACTCTGCCATCGTGCCAAAGACCGGATTGACGGCGCGGTAATCCATCACCGAATAGCCGCCGTCACTGTCGCCAGGGCGGGGCTTCAGGCAGGGCATCAGATGGACATAGCGGATCCCAAGGTCTTCAAGGTAGTCCAGCCGATCGAGCACGCCGCTCAGGGTGCCCGCGAACCGGTCGATGTAAAAGACATAACCCGCCATGTCGGACCGCTGGAACCAGTCCGGCTCCAGATCGCGTTTCAGGTCGAGCAGGCGCAGGTCTTCGGCCCGGTCAGCCCAGCCCTTTCGCAAGGTCGACAGCAGGCGGGATGAAAAATCCGCGTAGTCAGGGCGATGCCCGTAAAGCTGATCCAGCATCGGCCAAAGATCAGGCGCCGACCGCTGCAACCGCAGTGCAAAGATCGCGTCATCAGCAGTTGCCGTTTTTCTGGCCATCAGTTCCTCCTTCAGCCCGGCGCAAGACTACGGGGACCAAAGCGGTTTGGGAAGGGGTCAGCCGCGAATGATCAGCCGCGTGTCGTGGCGGATGCGCGCGGCGATCCATTGCAGGTCCGCGCGCGCAAAGGCGATGCATCCCGCAGTAGGGTGCCGGGGACGCCGCCACTGATGCACAAAGATTGCCGAACCATGGCCCGGCGCCGATATGGGCCAGTTCCAGTCGGTGATCAGGATCAGATCATACATCGGGTCCGCCCGGTGCAGGCGCTCGTGGCTGAACGCGTGCGGAATGCGCAGCATCTTGTTGTAATCGGGATCGCGCGGATCATCCGACCACACCTCTGCCGGGCCGATCGACAAGGCCCAGTCCGCAGGCCGCACCATCCGGTCGGCGCGATAAAGCATGCCCACGATACGGTGCGTCCCCACCGGCGTCGCGCCATCGCCTTCGCGCTTGCGTGGCGTGATCCCGCCGCGCCCGATGCTGCACGGAAATCGCCGCCCCATGAACCGCGCGCCCCAGCGTCCGACGACGATGTCGCGTCGCTTCACGGCAGGTGCCCGGATTTCAACGCCTTGGTCGCCAGATAGCTTTGGTTCTGCGCATTCTGCCCGACATGCAGCGCGACACGCTCCACCACGTCCAGCCCGCAGGCGCGCAACATGTCGATCTTGCGCGGATTGTTGGTCAACAGCCGCACGCTGGAAAATCCCATCTGGCGCAGAATCTGGGCCCCGATCCGGAAATCGCGCTCATCATCCTCAAACCCG